>JBFEPU010000224.1:0-4905 GCA_041549915.1 Anaerolineae bacterium
GACCTGGATCCGCAGCGTGCTCAGGTCATCGCGCAGACCGCCGCGGAGATATTTGTGGAAGAGACGCGGGTCTACATGCTGGAACAAGACAAACGCGACCGTGTGGACGTCTTTATCCGCGACGACGCCACTCCAGCGCGGGTATTCTGGCCCAAGACTACGTGGCTTGTGTTGGCGGGCGGCCTCTTTGGCTTGCTCGCCGGGGCGCTGGTAGTTCTTGGTTTGGAATGGCTGTCGGCCGATATCATTCAGGATAGCCGCGATATCGAGCGACACAGCGGCCTGACCGTGCTGGGCTCAATACCAACTGGCGCCGCCAGCCGAAGCAGACGCATGTGACGGACGCGCCGGAGTTGGGCATCGGTTTCGCCCACGCACCTTGAATGAGGAGAGCCATTGACATGAGCGAAAACCAAGCCGAGAAGTTGAGCGACTTGCTGGTCACGATCTCCAGCCCTCGCTCGCCGATGAGCGAAGCTTATCGCACACTGCGCACCAACCTGCAATTCGTCAGCCTCGACAAGCCATTGCAGACCCTGATGGTCACGTCACCGGGACCCGAGGAAGGCAAGTCCACCTTGCTGGCCAACCTCGCCGTCGCCATGGCCCAAGGGGAGAAGAAGGTGATTCTGGCAGATTGTGACCTGCGTCGGCCCAGCCTTCATAAGCTCTTCGGGCTCATGCAGAAAACGGGGCTGACGACGATGATGCTCGAGGATGCCGCCATGAGCGATCCACCCCTGCAGAACACCGCTGTGCCTGGTCTGCAGCTGTTGGCCAGCGGGCCGCTTCCACCAAGCCCGCCGGACCTGTTGGGCTCGCGCCGCATGGATCGCGTGCTCGATACGCTGAAAGAGCGCGGGGACATTGTGCTCATCGATGCACCGCCAGTGGTGGGCGTGAGTGACGCTGCCATCCTAGCGACCAAGGTAGATGGAGTGCTGCTGGTGGTGAGCGCCGGTCAAACCAAGCGTGAGAGTGTGCAGAGAAGCAAGGTCATGCTGGAGAAGGTCAACGCCAACCTGATCGGTGCGGCACTCACGAATGTGCCCCTCGACGCCAGTTTGGAGCGCTACTACTACAGCCAGCGAGAGGAAACGGAATGAAAGGTCTGGTTTTAAGCGGAGGCAAAGGGACTCGATTGTATCCTCTCACGTACACCTGCGCCAAGCAGTTGGTGCCAGTGGCCAACAAGCCGGTGCTGTTCCGAGTGATTGAAGCCATCCAGGAGGCCGGCGTCACCGACATCGGCATCGTAGTCGGCGATACCGCCAAAGAGATCAAGGAAGCGGTAGGAGATGGCTCGCGGTGGGACTTGAACCTCACCTACATTCAGCAGGACGAGCCGTTGGGCCTGGCTCACGCGGTTAAGATATCACAGGACTTTATTGGGGAAGAACGCTTTGTCATGTTCTTGGGTGACAACGTCATCCAGGGCGGAATCAGCAGCCTGGTCAGGCAGTTCCAGGACTCGGGCGGCAATGCCCAGATCGTGCTGACACGGGTAGAACACCCCCAGCAGTATGGCGTGGCAGTGCTTAAGAATGGAGCGGTCGTCCGCCTGGTAGAGAAGCCGCGGGATCCACCCAGTGACCTGGCACTGGTAGGCATCTACATGTTCGATCACAACGTGTTTGAGGCGGTCAACAACATCCGCCCCTCCTGGCGCCATGAGCTGGAGATTACCGACGCCATCCAGTATCTGGTTGACCATGGGTATGTGGTCCAACCCTACGTCCACACCGGATGGTGGATTGACACCGGGGCACCGGGCGACATGTTGGACGCCAATCGCCTGGTGCTGGATGGACTTGCGCCAGTAGTAGAGGGCTATGTGGACCGTGACTCCAAGCTGATCGGGAAGGTAAGCTTGCAGAAAGGCGCGGAGGTCATCGGCAGCGTCATTCGCGGTCCCGCGATCATCGGCGAAGAGACGCGCATCGTCAATTCCTATGTGGGTCCGTTTACCTCGATCTATCATCACGTGGTGATGGAGAGAAGTGAGATCGAGCATTCCATCGTTCTGGAACACAGCCGAATTGTCGACATCCCGCAGCGCATTGAAAGCAGCCTGATCGGTCGCAACGTGGAAATCGTCCGTTCCCCATTATTGCCCAAGGCCTACAAGATGACCATAGGCGACCACAGCAAAGTAGGACTGCTTTGAGGACGACTCTGGTCTACCCTGGCATCACTGGCAAAGGATTCAACAGCCTGGGCCAGGGCATGGACTCGGGTTGGATCAGCCATGGCCTAGCCATGCTGGCTGCTTGTGCCAAGGCCGAGGGCTTTGCGCTTGACCTGCTTGACCTGCGCGCTCTGCGCGGCTGGGATCACTATCGGGAAGAACTGGTGGCGCGCCAGCCGGACATCATTGGCGTCAGCATGATGAGCGTCGACTACGATCCCGCCGTTGAATGTCTGCGCACCGCGCGCCAGGTCCTGCCCAGTGCGTTGACTGTGGTGGGCGGTCCTCATCCCACCCTGATGCTGGATGAACTCAAGGATGCGCCGTATATTGATCACATCTTCTTGGGCGAGGCCGAGCGCACCTTCCCCGAGTTCCTGGCCCGTCATCAGCGGGGAGAAGAATCAGAGCGAGTGATTCCCCCGGTCCGTCCTGATTTGGACGCCTTGCCCTTTGCCGACCGCGGGTTCTTCCTGGAAGAGTGGCGCAAGTGGGGGTATGATCTCGATTCACCCGAGGCCCCTTTTGTGGCCGAACTGCCGCCACCATTCGTGACCATCATCACCGCGCGGGGTTGCCTGTACAACTGCAGCTACTGCCAGCCTGCGGAGCGCGTCATCTTCGGGCGCAAGGTGCGCCAACGCAGCGTGCCCAACGTCATCGCCGAACTGCAGGAGTTGCAGGAAAAGTACCATTTCAACAGTTTCTTGTTCCACGATGACTGTCTGACCGAGGACCGTGAGTGGGTCATCGAGTTCTGTCAAAGCTATCGCGCAACGGGCTTCACCCAGCCTTTTTTCTGCCAGAGCCGAGCGGACATCATCGTCAAGAACGAGGACATGGTCAAGATGATGGTGCAGGCTGGACTGCGCGGCTACCTGATCGGTTTTGAGAGCGGGAGTGACCGGGTGCTCCGGTTCATCCGCAAGGGCACCAAGCGCTGGCAGAACCTCGAGGCAGCGCGTATCTGCAAGAAGTACGGCATAGCCATCTGGGCGAACTACATGCTGGGTCTACCCACCGAGACCAAAGAAGAGATCATGGACACCATCCACATGCTGAAGCAGATTGACCCAGACTACTACAGCCCAGCATTCTACACGCCGCATCCAGGCAGCAATCTGTACGACTATGTGATGGAGCACGACCTTTCCCTGATCAAGAGCCACGACAGCTACCGTCGCAACCCCGATGAACCCAAGATCAAGGGGGTGGACTATGAGTGGCTGCAGTGGGCATTGGCGGAGTCACAGCGCCGCACCTGGCCCAACCAGGTCAAGCGCCGGACGCGCTACTACTGGAGGCGATACGCACAGCCGCGGAAGATCGCGCGCAGAGTGCGTCAAGTGCTGAGCGTGGGAGGATAAGCACAGTTGCGGAACCTTCTGATTGCAGGTGGGGCTGGCTTCATCGGCAGCAACTTTGTCCACTACATCCTGAACAAATACCCCGACTACCGGGTGATAGTGTACGACAAGCTGACCTATGCCGGGAACCTCGACAACCTCAAAGACGTGGCAGGCGATCCGCGCTACGCATTCGTGCACGGCGACATCTGCGATCCTGCCAAGGTCAACGAGACGATGCACCAGCACCCGATTGATGCCATCGTCAACTTTGCCGCCGAGACGCACGTGGACCGCTCGCTGATGGAGCCCGGCAGCTTCATCCAGACCGACGTCTTTGGCACATACGTGCTGCTGGAGGCAGCGAAGGAGTTCGGGGTCGAGCGCTACCACCAGGTGTCGACGGACGAGGTGTACGGCGAGGTGCTGCAGGGTGCGTCGCAGGAGACGGATCCCCTCGCTGCACGCAGTCCCTACTCAGCCAGCAAGGCCGGCGGAGACTTGATGGTCTATGCGTACTACATCAGCTTCGGCGTGCCCGCCACACTAACGCGCGGTGCCAACAACATCGGCCCCTACCAATACCCCGAGAAGGTTGTTCCCCTCTTCATCACCAACGCCATCGATGATGTCCCACTGCCGGTATATGGTGATGGCCTGCAGATGCGTGACTACCAGTACGTGCTGGATCACTGCGAAGCGATTGATGTCATCCTGCACAAGGGGCAGCCTGGCGAGATCTACAACGTCGGCACAGGGGTGGAGACGTACAACATCGACATGGCGCAGCTGATCCTGGAACTGCTGGGCAAGCCGGAGAGCTTGATCCGACACGTCACCGACCGCCCCGGGCACGACCGCCGCTACTCGCTGAACTGCGACAAGCTGACCGCTCTGGGCTGGCGCTCCGCGCACTCCTTTGAACAGGCCATGGAAAAGACCGTGCAGTGGTACGTGGATAACGAGTGGTGGTGGCGCAAGATCAAGTCCGGAGACTACTACCGAGACTACTACGAGCGCAACTATGGCCAGCGTGAGGTACTGGCAGGCCAGTAGTAGCCGCGAGCCGGTCCCCAGGCACCTCCCCCGCAGAGCCTGCCACCATCGCGCCCATTGCGCGACGATTCACCGTTGATGAGCGTCCAGCGTCGGTAGGCATTGTCGCGACAGAGAGAATCTGAGCGCCCATACCCCTTCGCGACGTTAGCAGAGCGTATGCGAGCACCAGAACGCCCTTGACGGACAGCGAGCATGCGATATAATGGAACGCGAAGGGGGAACCCACGTTGGCCTCTGCCGGAGACGGGCAATCGCCAAGGGCGCGACGCAACCCGAGGATCACTCTAGGGCCGTGGCTGAAGACTGTCGCTA
>JBFEPU010000225.1:0-4898 GCA_041549915.1 Anaerolineae bacterium
CTTTCTAGAGAACCCCAACAGCTCTTGAGTAGAGACACATAGGCTTGGGTCGTTGGAATCCAGATAGAGGTACACCAAGTTGCCCAGGTTGCCCAGTTCCGGCGGGATGGGGCCGCTGAGGTCCTTCATCCACAGGCGGAGCTCCTCCACGCGACCTTCCGTATTGCAGGCTACGCCCCACCAGTTGCAGTGTGGGGTGTCGGTCAGCCAACTGTCGTTGCGGTACCAGGTGCCACCATCAGTGCTCTCATACAGCGCCACCAGAGCAGCATAGTCGAGCGCCTGGCCGCAACCCTGTCCTTCGGCCGCCTCGACGAGGCGCCGATAGCCTTGGCTGCTTGGCGGCAGGTGTTCGAGTGCCGCAGGGAACCCATCGCACTTCGTGGGCAGGCCAAGACGGGCCGATGGAGCAGGCTAGGTAGGGGCCTTCGATTCGAGGGCCCTTTGTGTTGTCATGAGGCATAGCGCGCCTAGTGGTGAGCGCTCAGCTGGCGCTCGTGGTGGCCGAGAATGCGTAGGATGTTTGGGCGCAAGGCCCACAGGGTGAGTAGGCCGGCGATGACCCCAAAAGGCAGGTAAGCCCAGGGCGTCAGCCGGATGATCGCTGCGATGGCCAGCGCGACACTCATCATCAGCGCAAGCGTGATCGATCCCGCCGACACCATTCTTGAGAGGCAGATGGCAAGTAGGACTGCGACAAAAAGCCCGATGGCAACATAGAGGTTCATCACGCCAAGCACCCCGAACGTCGTGAAGGTGCCGGCACCACCCCGGAAACCAAGCCAGATGGACCAGTTGTGCCCAGTCACGGCGGCGATGCCCGCGAGGGCCTCAACCCATGGCGTCCACTGCGGAGCTGGTGCAAGCATCATCAGAAAGCGCGCAGCCCAGACAGCTGTGATCCCTTTGAGCAGGTCGCCGAGCGCGGTGAGCCCGAAGCACCACGGGCCACCTGCCCGATAGGCATTCGTCGCGCCGGTGCGACCACTGCCTACCTGGCGTATGTCGACGCCTTTGACCAGACGCACAGCGACTACACCGCACGGGATAGCGCCGAGGAGGTAGGCCAGGACGATGGCAACTGCAGCAAGGACAATACTCGTTCGATACCCTCCAATGTCTCGCCAGCCACCTGTCTGAGCGAAGGAGGGTGAGGACAGGGCGGGAAAGAGGAGTCCGAGTACCAAAACGACCATCAAGATGCGCAAGCGCTTCATTCGCTGCCTCCTCTCTGAGTCCGTGAACTGAAGCCGGTCGGGAACCGTAGAGGTCGTCTCACTGGTGGGCATCACCTCCTTCGAACAACAGAAAGCCGACCACCTATCGGGTCGCGCATCGGGTCGGGGCCGGCTGGAGATCGGGGCTGCATTTGAGCGGACGACTCTAGTATATCACAGATCAGGAGGAGATCTCAATAGGCAGTCTCTGAGATTCGGTCATAACTCCCCCGAGGGCGAAGAGAGGAGGGCGGCGATTCGCTGTGGTAGGTCACCGTGCTCTGCGCGATGGCGATCTAGGACAGCCTGAGTGACGAGCATATCTAGCAGACGACGCAGTCCTCTGGTGAGGACGGTCTTGCCAGGCTTGTTGCCCTTACGCTCTGCCCAACCGCCCAGCCGGGCGAGGAGGCGCACTTCCTTCCAATCCAGGGTCACGCCTAGCTCATAGAGGAAGGCCGCGGCGACCCATCCCAAAGCAAGCAAGGTGCGAATGCCCGTCATGTTGAGGAGTTGCACTTCTTCCCACCCGAGCGTGTCTTTGACAAAGTGGAAGCTGTCTTCGACTGCCCACCGTTGGCGATACATCTGGAAGATGCGAACGGCAGCGTCTGCGTCGGTGACAGGCCAATCCGTGATCAGGAGCCAAGGTTTGAGCGATGTGCCAGGCAAGCGGACCTCGACCAGCCACAGGTTCTTCTGCACCTTCTCTCCAGGTCCTTCACGGCGTACGTTGGTCTCGTAGGTCAGTCGGATTGGGCAAGCCTTGATCTTGGCACGGACCCGCTGCCGTTTGGCACGCCTTTGCCGTCCTCTGCGGACCACCATTTCGGTCTCTGCTGTCGCCAGCAGCTTGAGCTGTTTCTGAGCTTGCTTGATGTCGCCTTCGACCCACTGCCCTGTATCCTTCTGATACGCAACAAGTCGTTCCGTGTGCTTCACTCGACAGACAAGGTGCTCCTCTTGCTCCCACACGGTACGCCATACTGCCACGTCGTCGAATCCGCTATCCAGAATCCAGCTCACGGTCATGCGTTGCTTGGCGGCTACCAGCGCTGCGCTGACCGTCTGTAGCATCTGCTGTGCTTCCAGCGACTCACTGAGAAAGTCATCCTCCTTGCTTGAGAACAGCCGATGGTACAGCACGCCCCGCCGCGACGGCGTGATGCCCACCACGTTCAGCGTGCGGTAGCCACTCACCAGATTGCCGTCCAAGTCCCGGACCAGCATCATGTCTGGCATCTCACGCGCATAGGGCTTGCGTAGGTCCGAGCCATCCCCGATCAGCCACAACTCGTCTGTGTCCGCTTGAGTCAGGTGCTCTATCCCTCGTTCGCGCAATACGGCTGTCACCGACTCTGCGTCGATCTGCGAACGCTTCGTGCTCTCCCCGGTCGCCATGCGGCTCACGCGCTGCCCTCCCTCTTTGGCCTCCGACAGCGTCGCTGAGCTGGCAGCAATCCGCTGGCACACCAAACTCCCCGCACCAATGATCCCTTTCACCGTCTCCCGAAACGTGACCCCTGTTCGCTTGTCACCGATCAACCCGTCGAATGATGCCAGGTATCCAGGTAGCAACCCCTTCTGACTGTCTTCTAGTTCCATAGCCCCTTCGCCTCCCGAGAAAAAGATGCCACTATCTTACACCACTTTCTCAAGAGACGATTTATGACCGAATCTCAGAATTGTCTATTGACATCGGTAACCTTGGTGGTATCATGGGGTGGGGGATGCCGTTCTAGTACATCAGGTACTAGCATACCAGCCAAGGAGGTCTGAAATGATCATGGCGAACAGGATGATTGCGTACTGCGGCCTGGACTGTGCCGAGTGTCCGACCTACCTTGCCACGCGGGCGGGCGATGGGGCCCGCCTGGCAGAGGTGGCAGCCGAGTGGTCGAGTGATGACTACCCGGTGAGTGCGGCTGACGTGCCCTGCGATGGCTGTGCGCAGCAGGGTGGGCGCCTCTTCAAGTGGTGCCAAGACTGCAGGATCCGCGCATGTTGCATAGAGAAGGGCTATGCAAACTGCGCATACTGCAGTGCCCTGCCGTGCGACAGGCTGGCCCAGGCACCAGCGAGCACGACGGAGCGATTGCTGGCTATAAAGCAGTCGCTGCAGGCTTGAGACCCCCACCCCACAGAGCTTTCAGGGGTAGGTTTTTGGGGAGAAGATAGCGGCGAGACAGATCATCTGCTATCATGGATAGTGACCGAACTACCTCCGGAGACTGCTCCGCCCTGGGCTTGTCATAGGTCACAAGCAGCGCAACCGGCACTGGGCCATTGGGCAGCGCGAGATCGTGCGCGTCCAGATGCTCCAGACGGAGCGTGGGCGGTACACTCCCTGGTGGGTCTAGCCGAAGCGGACGGCTACCGACTCGGTTGACACCAGATGCGGACCATGGTATAATCTGTATATCGCGGTATACCTGGCGGGCGGAGGCACAACGTGGAACTGGATCATATGACCACAATTCGGATGCCGAAGAATCTGCATAGACGATGCAGAGCGAAAGCTGCCCTGCTCGGTGTGCCACTCGCCGAGGTCATCCGCGCGCTTCTGAAAGCATGGGAGCGTGGCGAGATCGAGCTGCCAGAACTGGGGGATAGGCTCGAAGAGTAGCACCTTACAAGAGGACGGGCCGTGCTGGTGTTGAGAGCACCAACACGACCCTAAGCCCACTCGCTGACGTAGCCAGCGACACGGCCTGACCCGATTATACTTTGATCGGGCCATAGACCGCAAACAGTCATCATTGTAGCGGCCTACCGTTAGCGAGTGAAACGGTAGGCCGTTTTCGTTTGTCAGGAGGGCAACGATGGATGCGAGGCAGGCAGCAATTGCAGATGAGATCGACGCGCTCAAGGTGGGTCAGTGGGTCCACATCGACGACCACGAGATCCGCAAGCTGGACCGCGAGACAGAGGTGTACGAGGTCGATGGCGTGGAGTGCTGCTTTGTGGAAGCGTGGGACATCGTGACCGGGCGAACGGCACCAAGGGCGAGGTACTAGGCAATGATCCCAACTAGAAAGGAGGTGATCCAAGTGAAACGGGCCATTGCGTGGGCACTGTTCGACACGCGACCGGGCGATCTGATGCTGGCGCTCTTTGAGCGATTGACCGGGCTGACGGTCGTCGAGGTCGGCGAGATCGACGGGGAAAAAGTGCGCGCGACCAAGTTAGGGCTTGATCGCGCGCGGGTGAGCTGACTTTGAGAGCCAAGCTCGCCCTCAGTATACCACGAAGGGAGGGACGTATGCAAGAAATGGACGGGGAGTTGGAGGACTTTGCGCGAGGGCTATGCGAGAGCGAGGCCATACTCGCCGGGCTTGAGCAGTTCACACTGGAGGACCAAGCCAAGGCGCTGCGCTATCTGATCACGCCTGCGTTTGGGAGCCGGGCAGAGAATACCGACGACGACGCTTGATCGTCCACGCTGCCCACCAGCGCGCGGCTGATGGGCAGCCATGGGCGGGGCAAGCCACAGTAGAGGGGAGGCAACATGACAGAGCGAGCAGTGCTATATGCCAGAGTGAGCAGCGATGATACGCGTAAAGACGGGCGCAACTTGGCATCCCAACTGGAGATGTGCCGGGAGCATGCCCAGCAAAAGGGCTATGAGATCGTGGCTGAGCTGGCAGAGGACGAACGCGGGGCAAGCGGCGCATCCTTTGA
>JBFEPU010000226.1:0-4896 GCA_041549915.1 Anaerolineae bacterium
GCCGCCGCGTTATCCAGATAGATAAAGTGCTCTCGCTCGGTCACCTCGTCCTCCGAACTCGTTTCCCTGCAATCCAGGCAAAGCCGGATGCGGGAAGACTGTCACTAGGTCTCTGTATTCTCTACTCGGCCGTGCGGGCGTCCTCGTGTTTCTCGCTGTCTGCGACTATCTCATACTCCCAGGAGATGGCGCCTGTAGGGCACACCTCTTCGCAGAGGGAAGAGCATTGGCAGGTCTGGACCCAAGACTGACGATGAGGGCATGCCGTCGGACAGGAGAACTCCGGCCCTTCCTCACCCAGGTGAACGCCTTCACAAGCACACGCTTCCACACAAAAGCCACAAAGCGTGCAAGAATCACGCTCAAAACGAGGTACGTCCCGATTAGCATCCAGCTTCATGTCTCCAGACTCCAACACCGTATCATTTTACCACAGAAACCGGCCAATGTATGTGACAAAAGTCTCCATCGTTTCGATGACTCACGAAAAGACGCGCCAGACAGATGCGTTTCGGGTGAGGACGCTAGATGGGGAACTGGCTGTCGGTCCCCGCAAAGAGACCGACGTGGCTAGGCCACCAACCGCAGGAGATACTCTAGCAGCACTGCCCGCCCGATCCCCACTGCTCCAGGTAAGAGCGCGGAAACTAGGAGGCTACGCCGGATCTGGGCGGTGTAGGGCCAATCAGGCACAGCCTCCACCTGCTTCTCATATGCCCCCCAGCCGGCGATGAGTTTGAAAAGGACCTGCATCTCTTCTGTCCTGCCTTCCGACGCGCAGCGTTTCAACGCCGTGGACGCAGCTGCCAGGCTGCTGCGCACAGTCTCCAGCTCCTGCTCCTTGGCCTCGGCCATGATGCGGTGCGTGCTCGCCATACTGGAGAAAAACGCCAATAGCGGCACCGCCGTGAGCACGCCATATATCACAATGGTCTCCGGGCTCCTGGGGATTTCCGGAACCAGCAGCAGGCTCAATGTGATCCCGCCGACGTAGGACAGCGCGATGCCCAATCCCCAGCGCGCAACGGGTTCCAGGGACTTTAGTTCAAAGACATTCGCGTCGACCGCGACATCCCAGCCCGCGCCGAGCAGGCTGCCAGTCGCCGTGCCGTACACAAACCAGCCCAACAGGCCATAGGTCAGAGCGGCGCCGACCAGCCCGTATAGCGCCAGCCAAAACGGGAAGTACTCCCAAGGTCGAAACAGCAGGGCAAAGGCAGCCCCGGTGCCAAAGGCTAGCCACTGGTTGCGGCGATTGAACAAGGGCTCTTCGGCAACCAGACGAGCGAACGTCTCGTCATCGGTTAGTACCAGAGGACGCAAGGCCTGCAGCGCGTTCTCAAGCAATCGTCTGGCGGCCGGCTGAATCAACAACACATAGGCCGAAATCGTGGGGTAAAGCAGAGCACCGCGCCAGGGCTGGGCATCGAAAGGGACAGCAAGAGCGCCATCCAAGTGTGCAGCACCAAGCAGGAACACCAGCAAGAACAGGGCAAGCAGGGCCGCTGCCTGCGACCAGGATAGTCCCGTCCGCTTCACCCAGTGATCAATCAAAGAGGGCGGCGCCAATGCGGTGGACGTTGGTGTTGCCATCTGCTCCTCCTGTGTCGGAATGGCCTATCTGGGGCAGTCACAGCAAGGTGGCCTGATCTGACAGGATCTGCCCTACGTGTCCAGGTAGCCAGCCCAGAGGCGGCGGAGCCCGGTGCTCACCGCCGCGTTGACAGCAATGACCCCGCAACACGCAAACAAGTGGTAACCACAGCCCTAGGGTATGCGTGAGCGGGAAGACAGGGCACCGGGCACAATTCCATTTTCGAAGTGATGTCTGCTGCCTCTAGAGCAAGCCCTTCTGGTCACCATCCAGCGGATTGCCTGCATACGGCAGACAGGTCCACTGCCTGCACGCTGCTACTGAGCGCGACCTAGATGAGCAGAGGTGGCATTGGGCTAACCAGCGGCCCCTTCATGCCCACCAGCGGTCACGACAGTCTCTTGTTGATCATTGGACCAGCGCGTGCCCCTTACTTCCGGCCGTTGCAGCACCTTCACTTCGACCGTCCCAATGCCATTGACGGCCATGACCTTGCGCCTGATCTGTTCCAGCAAGTACTCAAGGAAGGGGCATTCCGGGGTGGCAATGTACACGCCGACTGTCACTTGCTCGCCTGTCACCTCGATACTTTGGATCAGCCCCAGGTCGACTACGCTTATGCCAGCCTCTGGATCGATCACTTCGCGGAGCGCCTCCCCGATGCGTGCTGTCAGCTCCTGAGTGCTGCCAGATGGCGGTCGCGCTGAGACCAGCACGCCTGCCGGCTGAAGGCTCGTCACGGCCCTCTCGAGCTGGCGGACTCTTTCCTGGAGTTGGCTCTGCTGAGCCAAGACTTCGCTGATCGCCTTTACCACGGGGTCGGGAAGGCTGCCGTGCTCCAAATCGGCAGATCGTCGTGGCTCTGGCCGTCCGGCGACACGCGCCGGCACACCCACCACCGTTGCGCCCGGCGCCACCGGTCGGACGACAACCGAGCCCGCCCCGATCTTGGCATTATCGCCGATCGTGATAGCGCCGAGAACCACAGCACCCGCTCCGATCACCACGTTGCTGCCGACCGTCGGATGGCGTTTCCTCTTCTCAAGCGATGTGCCACCGAGCACCACTCCCTGGTAAAAGAGTGAGTCGTCCCCAATCTCCGCGGTCTCGCCGATCACGACGCCCATGCCGTGGTCAATGAAGAAACGTCGACCGATTCGGGCACCAGGGTGAATCTCTACTCCCGTCAGCCAGCGGCTGACGTGGGAAACAAGGCGACCCAGGAGAAGAAGCTTGTGCTGCCACAAGTAATGGGCAAGTCGGTGCAGCCAGATGGCATGCAGCCCTGGGTAGCAGCAAATGACCTCCCAAACGTTCTTCGCTGCCGGGTCCTTGGCGAAAACGGTCTCTATGTCTTCGCGAACCCTCTCAAGGATGCTCATGGTGCAGCGTATCCTCTGCAAGGGTCAGTGGTTCCACTCTGCGCAGTTCTCATCAGCCTCCACCGGTCTCCGACGTTTTGCAGGGCCGTGTAGCGCTTTGACACCTCTCCAGTCTCCAGTATCTCTACTCCGTGGCGAACAATGGGGTGCTCAAGTACCTCTCGCCGGTATCGCAGGCGATAAAGACAATCACTTTGTTCTTGTTCTCCGCTCTCGCAGCCACCTTCAGCGCCGCGTGGGCCGCTGCCCCGGCCGATATGCCAGTCAAAATGCCCTCTTCCTTGGCAAGGCGACGCGCCATCTCCATCGCCTCTTCGTTTTCCACTGTGATGACTTCATCAATCAAGTCCACGCGGAGCACGTCTGGCACAAAGCCCGCGCCGATGCCCTGTATCTTGTGTGGCCCAGGCTGTCCACCAGAGAGAACAGGCGATCCGGCAGGCTCCACTGCGATGGCCCGGAAGCTTGGCTTGCGCTGCTTCAGGACCTCGGCGACCCCCGTGATCGTTCCACCGGTGCCTACGCCTGCGACCAGGATGTCCACCTTGCCGTCCGTGTCGCGCCAGATCTCCTCGGCAGTTGTGCGACGGTGGACTTCTGGATTGGCCGGGTTCTTGAACTGTTGCAGCATGAGGTAGCGCTTGTCTTGCTGAACCAGCTCTTCGGCCTTGCGGATTGCTTCACCCATACCGCCAGATCCAGGGGTGAGGATCAGCTTGGCACCCATGGCCTTTAGCAGCGCGCGTCGCTCGCTGCTCATCGTGTCCGGCATGACCAGGACCAGTTGATAGCCCTTTGCCGCGCATACGAACGCAAGGCCAATGCCGGTGTTGCCACTCGTGGGCTCAATCAGGATTGTATCCTCTTTGATCTGTCCGGCCTTTTCAGCAGCCTCGATCATGCTCACGGCAATGCGGTCCTTGACGCTGGCCAGCGGATTGAAGTACTCGAGCTTGGCCAGCACTGTGGCCTCCAGCCCCTCCGTGACACGGTTCAAACGTACGAGTGGCGTGTTGCCCATCGTCTCGGTAATGTCCTTATAGATGCGGTTCATGTATCGCTACTCCCTTGTTCTAGCCTCACTTGTCCTCTGGCTCCCCAAGCTGGCGTCGCGCGGCATCGCTCAGCACAATCTCAAAGGCGCAGCTAATCGCGCCAGTGGGACAGACGTCCTCGCACAGGCACTCGCAGTCATCCATCTCCTGCGGCGGGCACGAAGACTGCTCGGGACATGCAAAAACGAGCCCGTCCTCGCCCATCTGGATCGCACCACAATGGCAGGCCTCCACGCAGAGTCCGCAAAGTGTGCATAGCGATTCATTTAGCTGGGGAAGCGTGCTGTCCATCCTCAGGTCCTTCATGTGCTACATAAGCATACCACACAGCCACCGAGGTGTCTGTGACAAAAGTCTCTCTCCGCACGCTCAGGAACGAGCGACACAGAAGCCTGGCAGCACTTACACTCGGAAGGCGCACATGAACAGCGTTCTGAGGTTGTCCACTTTGACACGCGCCGACGGTCGCGGCCATACCATAAACGGACCAGGGTTTCTGGGGAAGCCGGGTCCGTTGAGTCCCAACGTGACGTGCGCTCCAGTGCGCACCTCGTGCGAGCGGCCAGCTACCTCACACCGCAAGCGCATCCTAGCGCGCCATGAGAACACGACCCCTGCTGCGAGGACCTCGGCCAACAGGCCGCCCCTGTGTTGGAGGCCATGCCGTACCAGTGGCGGTGGGGTTGATCGCGCCGCCGAGGTCGCACCTCCCCAGCGGCAGTGGAAGGCTCCTGAAGGCTCTCGCCGACACGGTGTAGGGAAGGTTGCCCGTACGCAGCTGGTTGTTCAACAGCTGTCCTTGCACCACCCGCGAGAGCGGAAGAAAAAGGCCCGGCTTCTCGTCGAAGCCGGGCCTTTTTCGCTA
>JBFEPU010000227.1:0-4887 GCA_041549915.1 Anaerolineae bacterium
ACCTCGATGTCCGTCAGCTTGCCGACCTCTACCAGGCCACGGGTCACCCTGACGTCCTCGGGACTGGGTGATGGGTCACCGGAAGGGTGGTTGTGGGCCACGATGATGGCTGCGCAGTTGATGCGCACCGCCTCGCGGAATAACTCTCCTACGCGGATCACCGACGTGTTCACGTTGCCCTGGTACACTGTCGGCGAGTCCAGGACGTGATGCTTGGTATCCAGCAACAGGACCCGCAAGTTCTCCTGCTCCAACAGGCCCATCTCCGGCAGCAGCAGATTGGCCGCATCGGCCGGCGAAGTGACCTGCGGCCGCTCCTCAGGTGAGGCCACAAGCAGGCGCTTTCCCAGCTCGAAAGCGGCCAGCATCTGTGCCGCCTTGGCCACACCCATCCCGCGCTCATCCTGCAGTGCGCCAATGCTCGCCCGCGCCATGCCGGCCAGGCCACCGTATTTGACCATCAGCCGCTGCGCAAGGTCGAGCACGCTTTCGCCACCCACGCCAGTGCGCAGGATGATGGCCAAGAGTTCGCTGTTGGCGAGAGCCGATGCACCGTGATGCTGCAGTCTCTCTCGCGGTCGCTCGGAAACTGGCAGTTCATGAATGGTGTAGTGACTGGGCGCTTGCGATTCCTGAGCCATGCTGGTCTCCTCTAGTTCGTTGTTGCCTCCACGCGGTACAGCGGTATCCGGCCGCCGGTGCTTCCGCCGCCGGTGTGGTAGAAGGGGATGTCATAGAGACCGACCAACTGCAGTTGATAGCGCTGTCGGGCGGCTTCGACGGGGGCTGCCATCTCCAATCCGTCCTGCAACAGATAGACAGGTGTCTGGCCCGCAAGGGCATCGTCCACGAAGGTGTACAGCTCATCAGGTCGCCACAGGGCCGGTCGGAAGGCCGTCCTTTCACTGTGCAGATCAATGGAACCGCTGTTCAGTGAGGCACCAATCCAGGCTGTCCCCTCGGTGTCGAGCCCTATCTGCGCAAAGCCCGCACGCTGGAAGGCATTGAGGTGTCCAAAGGCGTCAAAGTCGGATGCCCTGGGCAGAAGCAGCGTGGAGCGTGTTCGCAGCAGAAGCAGGGTGGCAACAAGCCAGCCGTAGCTCAAGCCGCGAACGTAGCGGGTCATGCCGCGCGGCTGCCAGGCTACCGCGGTGGTTGGTTCGAGAAGGCGCTTCTCAACCCATTGCCACAAGGCAAGCACACCATAGCCCACCCACCAGCACAGCGCTGGGAAGATCGACAGCAGGTCTCGCAGCCGCAGGGCCTCGTAGGGCAGGTGGACCAGGAGAATGGCGACCACCCACGTGCAGAGCAGGCCGAAACGAACCCCGTCGTCACGCCTGTGGTGCCACGCTCCGTAGAGCAGCAACGGCGCGACATATAGGAACTCGCGCGCGCTGAAGAGGTCACGCGCCATGCGCATCGACATCCGTCCCATAAAGGCCAGGGAGAAGTGGCGCAGCTCCAGCGATTCAGGGCGCAGCCAGTGACCCATGACCTGCTGGTGATAGATCAGATCCGGCAAAACGACCCACCATGCAGCCAGTGCGAATACGGCCAGTAGCCCCACCTTCCGGCGTCTCTCACCTGACGTTGCCCAGGCCACGAAGAGCACAGTCACACCAAGCACCAGCTGCGTGTGACGAACCCAATAGGCCGCTGCAAACGACAGACCAGCCAGAATCGCCCACAGCCAAGAGCGCTGGGATCGCTTTGCCTGCCCTGAAGCCTCGGGTGCCGGACTACCCATGGCTCGCAGCCACAAGCACACGGTCAGCGTGGTGAACAGCTGAGCTGCTGCGTCCGCCATGGGCACCACCAGGCGCTCTATCTGCGCGTAGGAAGTGGCCAGCAAAAAGACCGCCACAGCACTGACCAGCAGCCTCTCCCCCATCGAGCGTTCAGCCAGCAGTTCCCAACTCAGTGCGGCGAGTGCCGCAAGCGACAGCAGCCCGACCACCGGCGTGGTCAAGTACAGCCCGCTCTCGCCCGCCAGCCCATACCCCAGCGCCAGCAGCACGGACTGGCCAACTGGCCATACTGTTGCTGAGCGGCCGCTGGCGTCATACGGCAGATGGTAGCCCAAGTGCACCCCAGCTTCAGGAAACACCCCTGACTGCGCCATGCGCGCCACGAGCGGAAAGCGATGCACGGGCACGTGATGCTCAACCCAATCCACCGCCATTTGCGCATAGCAGTAGGGATCGCTGCCCGTCACACCGTGGGTGTGGTGGTGAACGTAGGTGTAGGAAGCCCAGCCGAAAGACAGAAGGATCCACGCTACAGCGACTGCAGGCAGCAGAGCCCGTTCGCGTCGCTGCTGCCGCAGGACGGCGTGGACCTGTGACGAGAGGGACCAAGACAGGGCAACGAGCACTGCCAGGTCAACGCTCAAGACCCGATCCCAAGGAGGTGGCAGGTTGAAATGCGGGTATCCCACCAGCTTGGCCACGATCAGCACGAATAGACGAGCGACCAGCACGGCGTCGATGAGAAACAGGGGAGCGAGAGCTTCCACATGGACGCGCCATCCCCGTCTTCTCCAGCTCAACCACCACAGCGGGGAAAGCACAATCACGAGCAGCACACACACAGACCAGAGAGGCCAGCCATAGTGCTGGGCCAGGGCAGCCAGCCCGACCACGTGCGTGGTTGACAGCAAGAGCGAGGTGTACGGCGGCAGTGAGGGTTGCAGGACATCTAGCTGGCCAAGGATCGCCTGCAGGTGCCGCTCCTTCAGACGCGGCCGTTCACGTTGGCGCACCCAGACCACAACAGGGCCCAGGAGTGCAAGCAGACCGGACCCGAAGACGAGAATGCGCATCGACAGATAGGGCACACCGGCAAAGGAGCAGCCAACAAGAGACAAGCCTGCCACAGCAAGGATCGTCTCCGCCGCCAGAGCTCGCCGCAACTCCACGCTGTGCCGCTTGCGGTACATCGAAGCAACCCAAAGCAGTGCGCAGCCCATACCGATGGCCAGCAGAAGATAGAAGAAACGGAACTGCCCTGGTTGACCGGGGATAGGCTCCAGCAGGTACTCGTAGCCGACGAGTCTACGCCACATCGTTGTCCTTGCCCAGCAGAGTCGGGTTGAGGCCAGGTGTCGAGATTATATCATTCTGGATTTACGTTTGACAAACGTCTTGCTCCTGCGGTATCATGCTTTGCATGCCTGCGCAGGGCAACATGCCATTCCATGTCCCCATGAGGGGGTGTGAGCATCGAGCAATCGTCGCTTAGCTACTACGTCTATCGCTTCCTTGGCGCTGTGGTGCCCTTGATCCCCCCTCGTTTGGGCCACGCCATGTTCTCCCGAATCGCCAACCTTGCCTATCCGGGATTGACAACTTTACGGGAGAACGTGTGCGACAATCTGCGGCACGTCCTGGGGCCGCAGGCCGACCCGGCACGCATCGAAGATGTAGCACGGCAGGTGTTCCAGAACCAGGCACGCAACTACTTTGACCTTTTCCGCGTGGCTTCACTCAGCGCCGATCAGATCCGGCAGCTGGTGACGGTGAACGGTCTGGAGCGATTGGATCAGGCCTTGTCTGCGGGTAAGGGCGTGATCGTGGTCAGTGCGCACGTCGGCAATGCTGAAGTCATCATGCACAGGTTCGCGCTCCAAGGCTACCCAATCACGGGCGTGGCAGAGCACCTGAAGCCGGAGAAGCTGTACAAGTATGTCACATCTCTGCGGGCCAGCAGGGGCATGACAGTCATCCCCTCGGATAGCTTCTTGCGTCCACTGTTCAGGGTGTTGCACAACAACGAAATCCTGCTCCTGGCTGCCGACAGGCCTGAGGCAGAAACGGGTACGTTGATCGACTTTTTCGGAGCGCCTGCCCTGCTACCGGACTGGCATGTGCGGCTGGCGCTGCGCACGTCAGCAGAGCTGCTGATGGCTTTCAGCTTGCGTATGCCAGACAACACCTTCGAAGCCGTCGCTGAGCCGCCCCTGCGGCTGGAGAGAACCGACGACAGAGAGCGCGACATACGCGCGGGGATGGCCCAGGTCGTGGCGATCCTGGAGAAGTACATCGCCGCGCATCCCGAGCAATGGGTGATGTTTCAGCCGATCTGGAGATTGCCGGAGCAAGTGAGGGATTCTTAAGCAGTGAAGATCGCACAGGTTACTCCTTACGAGTACCCGTATCCTGGTGGGGTCACGGAACACGTCTTTCATCTTGACCACTGCTTTCGCGAATGGGGCCACGAGGTCAAGATCATCGCACCTGTCGGCGAGGACGTGACAGGAGTGCCCGACAATGTGATCCGGATTAGCAAGGGCATTGTCTCCATACCCTTCAGCGGGTCCGTTTCTCGCGTCACGCTCTCACCCAGCATCTACCGCCCAATCAAGCGCCTCTTGAGGGAGGAGCGTTTCGATGTCATTCACCTGCACGAACCTCTGACGCCTACCTTGGCCCTGTTTGTGCTGCGCCACGCCAGGACGGTAACCGTGGGCACATTCCACGCCTACCGTGAAAGACCCATCACGGCGATTGAAACCATCGGCCCCCTGTTCCAGCCACTCATGGACAAGCTCGATGCCAGGATATGCGTCTCCGAGGCGGCGAAGGATCTGGTGAGCCACTACTTCCCAGGCGAGTACGTCATCATTCCAAACGGAATCGATGTGCAACGCTTTGGTGGACCGCAAGTGCAACCCATAGAGAGGTTTCAAGACGGCAGGCCGACCGTCTTGTTCGTCGGCCGACTGGAGAAGCGCAAGGGCTTCCGCTACCTGATGCGCGCCTTCCCATACGTCGTTGAATCCATTCCCGACGCTCGGCTGATCGTGGTGGGCGCCTACGAGAAAGAGGACAAGGAGCCCTTCGTGCGCTATGCGCGCATGCACCATCTGAGCAGCGTCAAGTTCGT
>JBFEPU010000228.1:0-4881 GCA_041549915.1 Anaerolineae bacterium
CCTTCGTCTGGTAGCACGCAGCGGCGTCAGCCCCGTGACGGTCAACAGCTATGGCATCAAGCGCCCGTGGGAGGTGAGCGACGCCACCTGGACCCAGGCCACTGACACCACGCTATGGGAGGTGCCGGGGATTGGCGGGGAAAGCGATCGGGAGATGGAGCCAACGTCCAGCGTCCTGGTTGATGCACCTGACACTACCTACGCGTGGGACGTCACCGACCTGGCGAGGCAGTGGGTGGCCGATCCTGGGGCGAACTATGGTGTGCTGCTGGAGGGGCATGCTGCCGGAACGAGCACTCTGACGTTCATCGGTTCCGATCAACTAGAGCAGCCGCCATACAACTTGCACCGGCTGCGTCCGAAGCTTGAGCTTGTGGTTCGACTGGCAGGGCCACCGCAGACCCCGACCCCCTCACCCACAATGACCGGGACTTCGACGGCCACGCCAACCGCGACCGAGGTGGTCACGGCCACTCCAACTGGAGAAAGGCACAGCATCTACCTGCCGATCCTCGTGAAGGGGAGTTAGCCTAGGCGTCACACTCCAATCGCGTCGAGCGCGTCTACTGGCTCGTCGATTGCCCAGCCCGAATGAGCGAGGCATTAACCAACGGTTCATCTCGCGTTGGGTATGCTGCTCCGCTGTGGGCCACCTACAGCGGAGCAGTACTTTGTTCCGTTTGCCAGGGAGACGACTGCTGGCTATAATGTGCCTGCAAGCGTTCTCCGACGCCGTGTGCCGGAACCGCAGAAGACGGTATCCCTGGCTCGAAACCAGCACCGCGGCTGTCTTGACCAGAGCATGCCACCCTAGCTCAATCGGCAGAGCAAGCGCTTCGTAAGCGCTAGGTTTCCGGTTCAAATCCGGAGGGTGGCTCTTTTGCTACCTGTCCATGCAATGCACAGGCTAGGCCGTTGCTCCAGCGGCCCGGCGCACTGCCCTTGTGCACCTGCGAGCACAGCGCAGCTGCTACCACAACCTATATGCGTCCCAATGCAAGGTTGCCCATCTGGAGAAGGCCGACGTCGGAAGCTGATGGGACGTCGGCGCACATGGCCGCGCGGGCGACGTAACCCCGCACGTCGCCATGTGTTTTTTCCCAAAGGAGTTGTCTATGACCTCGATCATTGTAGTTGGAGCGGGAATCGGCGGAATCGCCAGCGCCGCGCGCCTGGCCAAGGCTGGTTACCAGGTGACGGTTGTGGAGAAAACCGATCGCCCCGGTGGCCGTGCGTCTACCATCGAAGAACGAGGTTTCTTCTTTGACAGCGGCCCCTCGCTCTTCTTGATGCCAGCGTCCTACGCCGAGACCTACCGCGCACTTGGCGAACGCATGGAGGATCATCTCGACCTGGCCCGCATCGACCCCACCTACCGCGTGCACTTTCACGACGGCGGCCATATCGATCTGATCAGCGACGTGCTGCAGATGCGTGAGCAGCTCGAGGCCATCGAGCCAGGGTCCTTCGACGGCTATCTGCGTTTCCTCAGGCAAGGCTATCGCCACTATTACCTCTCCCTGGAAAAGTTCGTCGGGCGCAACTTTTACACCTGGAGCGACTACTTTCACCCGGCGAACGCGCCGCTGCTAATCCAACTCCACGCCCTGCAGAAGCACTATGCCCATACGTCGCAGTGTTTCCGCGATCCACGGCTGCGGGCTGCGTTCTCCTTCCAGAACATGTACATGGGCCTGAGCCCCTTCGACGCACCCGCGACCTACACGCTGCTGCAGTTCACCGAGCTGGCCGAAGGGGTGTGGTATCCACGCCAAGGGATGTACGCCATCATCCGCAGCCTGACAGCGATCGCGGAGAAATGGGGCGTTCGTTTCCGATACGACATGCCTGTGGCCAGGATCGATGTCGAAGGCAGCCGCACCGTCGGAGTGACGCTGGAAAGCGGTGAGCCGCTGAAGGCGGATATCGTGCTGGCCAACGCCGACCTGCCCTACGTCTACGCTGAGCTGCTTCCTGACGATGGCAGCGCAGCCAGGCTGGCAGGCAAGAAGTACACTTCCTCCACGTTGATGTTCTACTGGGGCCTCAAAGGCGAACGAAGCGAGCAGTTGATGCACCACAACATCTTCCTCTCCGACCACGCCTATCGCCAGTCGTTCGAGGAGATCTTTTACCAGCACACTCTGCCCCAGGACCCGTCGTTCTACATTCACGCCCCGGTGCGCACCGTGCCAGGATTCGCCCCGGACGATCACGATGCACTGATGGTGCTTGTGCCGACCGGGCACATGGATGAGGCGCAGGCACAGGACTGGCCGGCACTGCAGCAGCAGGCCAAGCAGGCCGTGCTGGCACGGGTGGCGCGCTTGGGTTTGGAGGATTTGGAGCAGCGCATCGATTTCGAGGCGACCTTTACGCCTCCAGACTACCATCGCATCTGGAACCTGACCAAGGGAGCCGCCTTCGGCTTGAGCCACAATGTGCTGCAGGTCGGGTACTTGCGGCCGCACAATCGGCATGCCCGCTACGGCAACCTCTACTTTGTGGGGGCAAGCACGCACCCCGGTACAGGAGTGCCCATCGTCCTGATCTCTGCCCGCCTGGTGACCGAGCGCATTCTCAAAGAGCACGGCACCCCCTAGCACTGCGCTGTGATGGCATTTTAGGCAATAGGGAGCCGCGATTATGTCTGTATCATCCTGGGAGCAACATTTGCTGGCATTGGCCCACGAACCGCTGCAAGAGCGGGAAGGGCACGCGCCGCTGTCCGCAGACGCGGAGACATTGCGGCGAGCCTATGCCCACTGCAGCGCACTGACCAAGGAGCACAGCAAGACTTTTTACCTCGCCTCCGGCCTGCTGCCGCCCGACAAACGCCAGGCAGTACGGGCTCTGTACGCCTTCTGCCGGGTCAGCGATGACCTGGTGGATCGAGAGGAGAACAACGCGCAGGCCAAGCTGGAACAGTGGCGCCACCGAGCACTCGAACCCAATCCACCGAGCGATGATCCAGTGGCTCTGGCCTGGGCAGATACGCGAGCGCGGCACCACATCCCTGCGCGCTACGCCGCTCAGTTGATCGACGGGGTGGCCCAGGATCTGCGGGTGAAGCGCTACGACACATTCGCCGACCTGGCCAAGTATGCCTACGGCGTCGCTTCCACGGTGGGTTTGATGTCCATGCACATCATCGGATTTGCCGGCACAGCGGCTATTCTCTACGCCGTGAGGCTGGGCGTGGCCCTGCAACTGACCAACATCCTGCGGGACGTGGGCGAAGACTGGCGCGCGGGGCGGCTCTACCTGCCTCAGGATGAGCTGGCCGAGTTCGGCCTCAGCGAGGAGGACATCGCCGCGGGACGCGTGGACGACCGCTGGCGTGCTTTCCTGCACAAACAGATTGCCCGCAACCGCCGCCTCTACGCCGAGGCGATGCCGGGCATCGCCTGCCTGCACCGCGACGGGCGTTTTGCCATTACGGCAGCAGCTGACCTGTACCGGGCCATCTTGAATGACATTGAGGCCCACGGGGGGGACGTGTTCCGGCGCCGGGCGCACGTCAGCGCCTGGGGCAAGCTGCGCCGCCTGCCCGGCATCTGGTGGAGGGCCAGGCGTGTGCGGCTATCCGAATGTTGATGCCCCATTTCATCGAGGCCACGCTCCACCCCGAGCGCTATCACGGCTATGGGAAGAATCCGCCCTTCTTCGAGGGTTGGTACTTTAAGCTGGTCGACGCCAGCGAGCAGCAGCGCTTTGCCATCATCCCTGGCATCTTTTTGAGTGACGATCCCCAGCACCACCACGCCTTCATCCAGGTGCTGGACGGATCAACCGGTCGGGCTTCCTATCACACCTATGCGGCTGAGGACTTTGATGCCGCGCGGGACCGGTTCGAGGTGCGCATTGGGTCAAGCCGCTTCAGCATGGAGTCCATCTCCCTGGACATCCAGACCGCAGGGCATGCCATAAGCGGTGATGTGGACTTGATCGGGGTCACCCCCTGGCCGGTGACGGTCTTGGCACCTGGGATCATGGGCCCTTTCGGCTGGCTGCCCTTCCTGGAAACCTATCACGGCGTGCTGAGCCTGGACCACGAGCTGCGCGGAGGACTCCACTTCGATGGCCAGACGGTGGATCTCACGGGCGGGCGCGGGTACACCGAGAAGGACTGGGGCCTGTCCTTCCCATCGGCCTGGATCTGGTTTCAGAGCAACCATTTCTCGAACCCGGGCACTTGTGTGACCGCTTCGGTGGCTGTTATCCCGCTGGGTCCCTGGTCATTCCCAGGCTTCATCGTCGGACTGTGGCACGATGGGCAGCTGCATCGCTTCACCACCTACACCGGAGCCAGGATGGAGCGGCTGGGGGTCAGCGACCAGCAAGTGATCTGGGAGATGCGCGACCGCTCCAAGCGGCTGGAGATTTTTGCTTCCCGTGCTGAAGGTGGGTTGCTGCGCGGTCCCAGCAGATCGGACATGGGCGTCCGAGTGCCGGAGACGCTGGGCGCAACGGTGGAAGTGCGCCTGTCGACTCTGCACGGCGAGGAAAGGACGACCCTCTTCCACGATACCGGTCGCTACGCCGGGCTGGAGGTGGTCGGAGACCTGGCTCCCCTCCTTGTCCACAGCAAGGACCCGTCGCAAGCACACGACAAATGACCTACTTCAGTGTCCTGCTGCGGTTTATCGGCATTCCGGTCGTTGTCCTGGTGACGGTGGCTGCATACGACCGTCGCCAGGGCAAGGAGCTACCTCCCGTGCTGGCGTCCTGGAGTCCCAAAAAGGCGGTGCTGCTGCACGCCCTGGTTGCCCTGGCCTACACCACGCCCTGGGACAACTACCTGGTTGCCAACCGCATCTGGTGGTACGATCCAGCGCTGGTGACAGGGCTGACGTTGGGATGGGTGCCCATCGAGGAATA
>JBFEPU010000229.1:0-4836 GCA_041549915.1 Anaerolineae bacterium
CGACTTTCATACTTCCTATTCCTCCCTCAGTGTCTCGCCGTCTGGCGTGCGGAGTGATGCCCCACTCGACTCGTGGCCGGGAATTGTTGGCTTTCGCGTATGCCATTGTGTGGCTTGCTCATAGGCGTAGGCTACATGCAGCACCGTGTCTTCTCTCAGAGCGGCCCCGCAGATCTGGAGGCCCACAGGCAAGCCATCGGCAAAGCCACAGGGTAGGGAGATTGCACACACGCCCGCCAGGTTCTGTGATAGCGTGAACACATCAGACAGATACATCTGCAGCGGATCGTCAATCCTTTCTCCAATCTTGAAAGCAACGGTGGGCGACGTGGGGCCAACGAGCACGTCAAACTGCTCAAAAGCGCGATCAAAATCCTGCTTGATCAAGGTGCGGACTTTTTGTGCTTTGAGGTAGTAGGCGTCGTAATAGCCTGCAGAAAGGGCATAGGTGCCCAACATGATACGTCTCTTGACTTCTGGGCCAAAGCCATGCTGTCTCGTTTTGCGATAGGCCTCCCATATGTCGGGGACTTGGGCAACAGAGAATCCGTATTTGACGCCGTCATAGCGGGCCAAGTTGGCCGAGGCTTCGGCTGGCGCGATCAGGTAGTACGTCGGCAATGCGTATTCCGTATGCGGCAAGGAGGTCTCCCCGATGCTTGCGCCGCGGTCCGACAGTACCTGAATTGCATCGCGCACGGCCTTCTCGACGCCTGGCTGTAAGCCAGCTCCAAAGTACTCGCGCGGTACACCAATGCGCACCCCGTTGATCTCGGCCTGCAGAGCCTTGGTGTGGTCTGGCACAGGTGCAGCCAGCGAGGTAGAATCTCGTGTATCATGCCCGGCGATCACGTTCAGGAGCAGCGCGCAGTCTGTAACATCCTTCCCCAGTGGGCCGATCTGATCGAGTGATGAGGCAAAGGCCACCAGGCCGTAGCGGGACACGCGCCCGTAGGTCGCCTTGAGACCCACTATGCCACAGTGCCCAGCGGGTTGACGTACGCTGCCACCGGTGTCAGAACCAAGCGCGCCCAGGGCTTCATCAGCCGCGAGAGCAGCCGCGCTGCCGCCGCTGGAACCGCCCGGCACCCGGCTCAGATCCCATGGGTTCCGTGTGGTGAAAAAGGCTGAGTTCTCTGTGGAGGACCCCATGGCAAACTCGTCCAGGTTGGTTTTCCCGAGGAGGACCGCGCCCGCACGACGAAGCCTGGTCGTTGCAGTCGCGTCGTATGGAGGGATGAAGGATTCCAGGATCCTTGAGCCGCAGGTGGTGGGCACGCCTTCAACGCAGATGTTGTCCTTGATCGCCAAAGGAATGCCCAACAGAGCGTCATCCTGTCCTGCCCCGCGCAGTTCATCCGCCTTGCGCGCCTCGTGAAGCGCAGTCTCAGCAGTCAAGGTCAAATAGGCCTTGATGTTGTTGTCCACATCCAAAATGCGGTCCAGGACAGCCTGTGTCAATTCTGTGGATAGGAGCTCTCCTCGCCGCAGTTGCTCGAGCGCTTCATGTATCGTCAGTTCATGCAGCTCCACGTGTGATCCTTGAGTCTTGGGTAATCCTTCGACGCCACCAGGATCTGCGTCAGTGGACTGTCGTCTGGGCAGGAGACGGATCCTCTACGTCATTCCAGGATTGCCTTGACCTGGAAGTGGCCGTCTGATGAGGATGGTGCATTTGCTAGCGCGTCTTCTTGTGAAAGGGAGGGGGCGGTTTCGTCAGGACGGAAGACGTTGGTCAAAGGCAAGACACTGGCAGTGGGCGGTATGGCATCTGTGTCCAACCGTTCCAGTATGGCAGCGTATTCCAGGATAGCGGATAGCTGCTCGCGGTAAAGTTCAATCTCTTCCTCCGTCAGGCCCAACTTGGCCAGTTCCGCAACGTGTTCAACCTCCTCACGTGTCAGTCGCAGTTGCACCTCGTCTGCTTTGGATCTCCAATGCTGTTACCGTCATGCGCGAACCCGGTGCATGACAAGCAGGGGTCACCGGATTCTGTGGTTTTCCAGCCCCGCTGGCTGTGTTCAGGTGCTGGGAGCAAGGCGGACTTGTGCGCGATCAGGTCGGCTCGCCCTCCGCCGGAGGCGACCCCGTTCCGCCGACAGCGGGACTTTGCAGATGGCGGGATAGGGAGGAC
Organism: Anaerolineae bacterium; assembly: GCA_041549915.1. Taxonomy (GTDB): domain Bacteria; phylum Chloroflexota; class Anaerolineae; order UBA2200; family UBA2200; genus JBFEPU01. The sequence continues at coordinate 2,135 of JBFEPU010000229.1, forward strand.
GACACCCATCCATCCTCTTTGGGTAGCACCCCGCTAATGCCTCGAAGGTGCTTGTTTGGCTCCGCCTCTTCGTACACCTGATCCTCCGCAGGAGGAGCCATAGCAGGCGGAGGAGGTTCGGGGCGCTCCGCAGCGACGCCTTCGTACAGCCACGAAGGGGGTTGCCTTTGAGGTGATGTCGTCAAGTCAGAACTTGGCACCTCGCTCTCAGCCAATGGCTCAATAGGTGGCAGAGAGGGCACCACCTCAGTGTCATCCTCTTCAGCAGCAGGCACCAGTGCAAGTCCGCAGAACTGGCATATCACGGTGCCTGCTGGATTTGGACCGTCACATGAGACGCAGCGGATGCTGGCGATTGTGTCCACACGCTCGCCGCAATTGCTGCAATACTTGCTCCCTCGACGATTGGGAGCGGCGCAAAACGGGCATGTAATCATTTTCACCACTCCTCGGTAGCGCATCACGTGGCTGCTCATGACTGTCTCACCTCGGGAGCTTGCTCGTTCCCCGAGTGACGTCGTTCGATTGCCTCCGTCGTGCTGCGCACCACTTTGGCGATCGACACACCGAATACCTCGGTATCATCACTGAGCAGTGCCCTGAGCGCTGGCAGGGCGTGCACGTCCCCAACTTCGGCCAGGCCCCGTGCGGCGTACCACCTCACTCCAGGGTCCCGGTCGTTGAGCGCCTGACACAAAGGCTGGACAGTGCTTGGATCAGCGATGCTTCGAAGCGCATCAGCGGCAGCAGCACGAACCGGAGCACTGTCGTCTTCCAGCATGGTCAGCACGAGCGGCACTGCTTCTGAACCGCCCATAGCGCCTAGAGCGCTGACAGCTGCTCGGCGCACGCACGCGTCTTGATCGCCGAGCACTTTGATGAGCATTGGCAGGGTTGTTGGCTCACCTAGGCGGACCAGTGCCTCTGCGGCACTGCAACGCACGTCCGCGCTGCGGCTGGTCAGTGCTCTGCAAAGGGAGCTTGCGGCTCGCTGGTCACCCAGCTTGCCCAAGGCATCCGCAGCGGCACTCCGACGCCGGAGGTTCCTACTGGCGAGAGCCTCCATCAACAAGTCGAGGGTGCTCTCATCTTGGCGCTGGATCAGGCTGTCAACTGCCTGCCAACGTACGAACGGATGCACATCGCCGAGAGCCTCAATCAGCGCCTCTGCCACTGTTGCATTGTCACTGTGTGGAGCGAGAGCTTCGGCTGCTTCCCAGCGCTTGCGGGCGTCGCCATGATGCAGCTGGTCAAGCAGGTTCTCAATCCTCCGTCCTCTGCTCGGACGCAGCGCTTCTAGTAGGGTCCTTAGTCTGACAAGCATCAGCTAGCACGCCAATCTCAGTGACTCCGATCGTGCGTTATTCTATACGGGCAGGTCACAGAGCGCAAACAGCAACCGCATCGAGCAACTCATCCGTTGGATGCGGATTGGCCCCGTGATTGTAGCCAACGGGAGTATACCACGCCTTCACTAATCTGGAAAACCTCATCCCTGACCTGCTGGGCCGGTCAGCCGCGGACGCGGCCGGCTAGTGCCGAAGATAGATGAATGAGTCGACTGCCGGTGCGCCCAATTGGCGGGTGGGAGTGCGTAGCAGTATAATGTGTACGAGATGAGTGACCGCGACCAATCTGGTACCAACAACATGTCCGAAGTGCATCCTGGTCGGAAGCCGTCCTGGTTGACACGCAGGGCCCTTCCTGCCGAGGTGCGGCAGCAGATAAGGTCCTTGTTGGACAGCCTCTCACTGGCCACCATCTGCGAGGAGGCCAGATGCCCCAACATAGGTGAGTGTTTTCGGGAGCAGACGGCGACCTTCCTCATTCTGGGCCGCACCTGCACGCGCGACTGCCACTTTTGTGCAGTTGAGCACGGTCGGCCCGGGCCCATCGACGCTGGGGAGGCCCAGCGCCTGGCTGAGGCGGTACAGAAGCTTGGGCTGCGCCACGTGGTCATCACATCGGTAACGCGAGATGATGTGCCAGATGGCGGGGCTGCGCACTTTGCAGCGTGTATAAGAGCCGTGCACCTCGATACGTCCGCCAGCGTCGAGGTACTGGTTCCCGATTTTCTGGGCAAGGGCTCTGCGCTGCGCACCGTGCTCCAAGCTCAACCCGAGGTGCTCGGGCACAACGTGGAAGTAGTGCCTCGGCTGTATCCCGAGCTACGCAGTGGAGCCAATTACGGGCGGTCGTTGCAGCTGCTGAAACGGGCCAAGGAACTGCGTCCTTTGACACTCACCAAGTCTGGATTGATGGTTGGCGTGGGCGAACGGGAGCACGAGGTTATTGAGGTTATGCATGATCTGCTCGCTGCAGGCTGCGACTTGCTTACTATCGGACAGTATCTGCGGCCTTCCTCCCGGCACTACCCGGTGGTGGACTACGTCACTCCCGCAACCTTCGATCACTATGCAAGTATAGCGCAGGACATGGGCTTCAGAGGTGTGTTCTGCGGGCCATTTGTGCGGAGCTCCTACGGCGCCATTACGCTGTTGGAGCAGGCCGCGACCGCTGCTGGCCGCGGAGCGGCGGGAGCGGCGGCTCTGGACTGACGAGGTCCACGCGCGCAGCCACGCCGTAAGGTTCGCGGACGTGCTCCCTTCTGTGCAGACAGAGCTGCGGCGCTGTCACGGTGATTGCTGGTCCTGCCCCGGCTGTGCGCTGCGCTTTGCCAGTCGTTCCCTGATCTCTTTCTC
>JBFEPU010000230.1:0-4834 GCA_041549915.1 Anaerolineae bacterium
GGCCCTCGTGGTTGCCCGCTGGGTTGCGGATACCCTCCGGACCTATCAGCGATGTGTACTCCACACCCAGGTCAGCCGGGCCGTGCGGGTCTGCATTGCCGCTCAGGAAGCAGGGCTTGACCTCACCGGTGCCGCCATCAAGGGTGGTGGAGAACCGCCAACCCCTGCCAAGGTGCGGCACATGGAACGCGCAGGGGTGCACTACATTCCCAGCTATGGCATGACAGAGGCAGGAAGTATCGCGTCCGGATGCGCGCAGCCCATAGACGGCAGCGACGTGCATCTGTTCACGGACGCCTATGCGATGTTCTCTTATCCGTATCCTGTCGAAGGGGCTGGAGTCACGGTGCCCGCATTCAACCTGACAACCCTTCTGCCGACCGCGCCCAAGTTGATGCTAAATGCCCAGATGGACGACTATGGGATCATCGAGGAGCGGAACTGTGGCTGTCAGCTGGGGACCTATGGCTACACCACTCACATTCGACAGATCAGGAGCTACAGCAAGTTGACCGGCGAGGGCGTGTCGTTGGTCGGCACAGAGATGGTGCGCATCCTGGAAGAGGTGCTTCCCGAGCGCTTTGGCGGCAGTCCGCTGGACTATCAAATGCTGGAGCAAGAGGACGAGCAGGGATTCACCCGACTCTATCTCGTCATCAGTCCGCGCGTCCAGATTGCGGATGAGTCTGTGGTGATCGAAGTGGTGTTCAACGCCCTGCGCCAATCCTCCCCCATGGCAGATACGGCGAGTGCCGTGTGGCAACACGCGCAGACGATTCAAATCAAACGCATGGAACCGACCTGGACGGCGCGGGGCAAGCTCTTGCCGCTGCATATCCGGCGCCGCCCCTTCCACGAGATCCGCGAGGAGGAACCGCAACCATGAACAGAACCTTGATCCTATCACTCACGCTCGCCGGTGTGCTGATCGGAGCATGTACTGCTCCGCCGCCTACGGCTCCGAAAACGCCCCGTACAGCCATTCGCGAAGCGTCGCCGCGCAAAAGCGGCACCATGCGTCTCGATGTGCCAGCCGATGCCGATGTCGCGGACATTCCATGGCTGATGGCGGTGGATTCGCTAAAGGAACAAGGCTACACGATAGAGTTGATGTCATTTGCCGACAGTGCTCTCGGCGCCGCCGCGATGGCACAGGGCGACCTGGACATCGGCTGCTTCAGCAACCAGGTCGCCTGGGCGGCGACCGGCAAAGGCGCCCCCATCCTCACTGTCATGGACAGATCTGTGAACCCTCAAATGATCGTGTCCACCAAGGACATGCAGGCGTGCGCTGATCTGGACGGCAGGTCAGTGGCCGTGGCTAGCGTCACTGCGGTCAGTGCGGCCATGCTGGACGCATATGTGGAAAGGAACTGTCCGGAGGCCAAGCCTCAGATGGTCATTGTGTCGGGCGGCAGCAATCGCACCGCTGCATTGCTGAGCGGTGCGGTGGACGCTGCGATGCAGGACATAGATGATCTGATCAAGATCGAGCGCGAGCAGCCCGGGCAATTCCATCCCCTCGTCGTCTTTGCGCTGGAGTTTCCCGGTCTGCAGGTGCAAAGCTACATGGCGCGGAGCGGCTTTGCAGAACAACACCCCGAGATGCTTGAAGATGTGATCCGTGCGCTTTTTGCCGCTCGCCGAAACCTTCAGGACCCTCAGGCCCTCAGCGAAGCCATCATCAAACACGTGGGGCTCGAACCGGACAAGGCGCAAGAAACAGCAGACAGCTACCTGGCGCGGGAGTTCTGGGACCTGAGTGGCTCCTACACGCTGGAAAGCGTGCAGGCCACCCTTGACTTCTTGCAGGAGCATGGCAGCCTTCCGCCCGGACTCAAAGCTGAAGATGTGGCCGACCTGTCATACTACGAAGCAGTGCTGGACGAGATAGGTCGGCAATGAAACGATCGGAGCGCGCCGGACTGAATCAAGACCATGCGCGAGACTGCTGAGTATCTGAGAACTTTCGCCCAGTTCCCGCTAGCCCTGCGGCGGTTCACGCGCCACAAGCTGACGCTGGACGAGGCCAAGGAGGTTGTCCGCCGGCGGATGGATCGACGCGAGGAGACCTTCCTACGCATCGTAGAGCGCAGCGTCTACGGCTATCCGCGCAGCCCATACCTCGCCCTGCTGCAAATGGCGGGCTGCCAGTTCGGGGACCTGCGGGAGATGGTCCAGCACAGGGGGTTGGAGCATACTTTGCGTGCACTCCGTGAGGCTGGCGTATTCGTGACCTTCGAAGAGTTCAAAGGACGGAAGCCCATCATCCGGGATGGCAGGGAGATCCGTGCCCGGCCACAGGACTTTGACAACCCTTTTGCGGCACGTCACTTCACCATCCAGACCGGGGGATCCACCGGTTCGCCGTCCAACGTCGCTGCCAACCTTGACCACGTCGCTGCAAGGGCGCCGCATCAGCTGCTCACTCTGGCTGCACACAGCCTGCTGGACGCACCTGCTGCTATCTGGCGCGGCATCCTTCCTGCCAGCACGCTCAGATCGATGCTCTGGCGCGCGTACGCCGGATGCTTGCCACAGCGTTGGTTCTCCAACATCGGCTGGCGCGACTCGAAGGATTGGCTCAAATATGGCTTGGCTACGAGTTACATCCTCTTCTGGATGCGGCTGCTTGGTCTGCATGTACCGCTCCCCGAGATCGTCAAGGTGGACCAGGCCCTGGTAGTCGCGCAGTGGGTAGCGGACACGCTCCAGACGCATGGGCGTTGTGCGCTCCACGCCCAGGTGAGCCGTGCCGTGCGCGTCTGCATTGCCGCTCAGGAAGCAGGGCTCGATCTGTCCGGCGCCACAATCAAGGGCGGTGGAGAGCCGCCAACCCCCGCCAAGGTGCAGCATATGAAACGCGCGGGAGTCCGCTATATTTCTCACTACGCAATGACCGAGGCGGGCAGTGTCGCGTCAGGCTGTGCGCGGCCAGCAGATGACACCGACGTGCATGTTTTCGAGGACGCGTACGTGCTCTTCGCCTATCCATATGTGGTGGAGAGTGCCGGCATCACGGTCCCCGCCTTCCACCTGACTACGCTCCTGCCAACATCACCTAAGCTGTTACTCAATGTCCAGACCGACGACTATGGGATCATCGAGCAGCGGAACTGTGGCTGTGAACTGGAGGCCTATGGCTACACCACTCACCTCCGACAGATCAGAAGTTATGGCAAACTAACCAGCGAAGGTGTCGGACTGATCGGGACAGAGATGGTGCGTATCTTGGAGGAGGTGCTGCCCGAGCGCTTTGGCGGTACTCCTCTGGACTATCAGATGCTGGAGGAAGAGGACGAGCAGGGTTTCACCCGACTCTATCTCGTGATCAGCCCTCGCGTGCAGATTGCAGACGAGTCAGCAGTGATCGAGGTAATGCTGAACGCTCTTCGCCAGTCGTCCCCGATGGCAGATGCAGCGCGGACAGCGTGGCAACACGCACAGACGATTCAAATCAAACGCATGGAACCTAGCTGGACGGCGCAGGGCAAACTGATGCCGCTGCATATTCAGCGCCGCCCTGTCAGCAACACCCGCAAGGAGGACCCGCAGCGATGAACAGAATCCTGACCCTGGCGCTTGTGGTCGCCGGTGTGCTCGCCGCAGCCTGCACCGCTACGCCGCCTACGGCGCCGAACCTGGCTTCGACAGCCCGTTCCAGTGCCTCGCCTGCCAAGAGCGGAACCATGCGCCTTGAGGTGCCAGACGAGGCAGACATCGCCGACATCCCGTGGCTCATGGCAATCGATTGGCTCAAGGAGCAGGGCTACGACATTGAGACAATATCCTTGTCCAACACCCTAGGCCCTGTCGCGATGGCCCAGGGAGACATTGACATGGCCAGCCTCAGCAATCAACTCGCCTGGGCGGCAATTGGCAAGGGCGCCGCGATTCGAACTGTCATGGACAAGTCAGCCAACACGTACATGCTGATCACCCGCAAGAACGTCCAGACCTGCGCTGATCTGGACGGCAGGCCAGTCGCCGTCGGAAGCGTGAGTACGGTCAATTGGGCGATGCTCAATGCATATCTCCAGAAGGAGTGTCCCGAGACACAACCGGAGATACTCGTTGTGACAGGCGGCAGCAATCGCATGGCAGCCTTGCTAAGCGATGAGGTAGACGGGGCGATGCAGGATATCGATGATCTGATCGAGCTTGAACGCGAGAGACCCGGAGAGTTTCATGCACTCATTGTGTTGGCTCAGGAGTTCCCCGGGCTTCAGCTCAACAGCCACGCGGCGAACCGCGACTTTGCAGAACAGCATCCTGAGATGGTCAAGGATGTGATCCGCGCGGTGTTCGCCGCTCGTCGTACCATCCAGGATGCCAACGTGCTCCGAGACGCAATCACCAGATACGTGGGCTTCGAACCGGACAGGGCACAGCAGGCGGCAGACACCTACCTGGCACGAAAGGTCTGGGACATTAGCGGCACGTACACGCCCGAAACGGTGCAGGCGATCATTGACTTCCTGCAGGAGTTTGGTGACATGCCACCGCAACTCAAAGCCGCAGATGTCACAAACTTGTCATACTACAATGCCGTGCTGGACGAAATCGGGCGTCAGTGACTTCCCCGTCGCCATTGGGTCACAACAAGGGTCTATCAGATAGCTCAGTTCCTCAGCCGGACGCAGCGCCTAGGCCCATCCCAACATCCGATGAGATCGGCCAAAGTCTAGCGGCGGGTGGCCTGCTGATGATTCTTGGGCGCTATGATTTTGTGCCCGTCGATTCGTGGGCGCTTAAGCTGGTGTCGCACGAGTGGTACGATGGCCAGCCGGTGGGCCAGGCAGAGGTAGAGGCGGCATTCGGGCCGTGGGGTGAA
>JBFEPU010000231.1:0-4800 GCA_041549915.1 Anaerolineae bacterium
GGAAAACTTCTCTCTCGGCCCTCAATCGGTCCAGGTCAAGGCCCGGTGCCCTCACCCTACGCAGGAACTCCTGCTCGATCCCCTCGTAGGCCTCAGCGACCTCGGCCAGGTAGGGAGCTACCTCAGCGGGGATAAGCAGCACACCGTGTTGGTCGGCGTGTATCAGCTCACCGGAGCGAACGGTCACGCCACCAACCTCGACCGGCGTGCCAAAGTCCACCAAGTGGACATAGGCATGCGAGACCACCACCTGAGCGGCAAAGTAGTGGAAGCCCAGTGCCCGCACCTCGTCCAGGTCACGCACACCGCCGTTGGTCACCGTCCCTACGCAGCCAAGCGCCATGTGGATGGTGGCCATGATCTCACCCCAGAAGCTGCCCACCGCGGGAGGCTCATCCAGATCCTGCAGCACCACAACGCGCGGCTCCGGTATGCGCAGAAGCCAATCCCAGAATTCGTATCGCGACGCAGCCTCCCCCGCACCAGCAGGCTCTGCACAACGAAAGCGGCCAGTGGCAGCGTAGCCTACCATTGGCTTGGCCAGCGGCTGCAGGCAGCGGATGGCGGCATTCATATAGCCCTCACTGCGGGGCCGCACGTCGAACACCTCAATCGCATTCGACAGCGTGGGTGTGCTATAGTCCTGAAGGCGTTTCAGTTCAGCGGCAGACAGGGGAGACACGTCGGTCATGTCCACACTCCTCAAGGCAGTAGGTGGCATTCACAAGGCAGTCTGTGTTGGGCAGCGCGATGCTGCGACGGGTCTGGGCATGGCTACGCAGCAGTGTAGCCCCCGTCTACGATGAGCGGCGCACCGGTCATGAAGGAGGAATCCTCGCAGGCAAGGAAGAGCGCGGCCCGGGCAATCTCCTCGGGATTCGCCATGCGCCCGAGCGGACGGCCGCGGTCGTACCGCTCACGCGCTTTCGGCGGGTCGGGTTGGCTGGCGATGATACCGAGGGTCATGTCCGTGGCAGTGACGCCTGGGCAGAGGGCGTTGGCACGTACTCCGTACGGCGCATAGTCCAGGGCGATGTTGCGGGTGAGGCCCAGCACCGCGGCTTTCGACGCTGTGTAAGCAGCCAGTCCGCGCAGGCCGACGATCGCAGCTGCAGAGGCGGTGTTGATGATGCAGCCTCCGGCATCCTCGATCATGTGAGGAATCACGAAGCGGCAAGTGAGATACACGCTCTTGACATTCGCTTCCATGACGCGATCCCAGTCATCCTCGCCTGTCTCGGTCACCTTCGCGCTGAGGTTGATCCCGGCGTTGTTATAGAGGATGTCGATCTTGCCAAAGTGCGCTACTGTCTCCTGCACCAGTCGCTTCACTTGTGACGCATCCCGCAGATCGGTCGTCACAAACAGTGCCTGACCGCCTTGGGCGGCGATTTGGCGCACGGTCTCCTCACCGGCTTCCACAGACACATCAGCCACAACAACTGAAGCACCCTCGGCAGCAAAGAGGAGCGCAGCGGCACGCCCGATTCCACCAGCGGCGCCGGTGATGATGGCGACTTTACCTGCCAGTCTCACAGAAATCCTCCTTCGTCAATAGAGCTCCACAACAGCCCCGTTGGTGCCTCGAGATGGATCCGAGGCCAGAGAGACAACGGCACGCGCAACGTCCTGAGGTGTCAGCCAGCTGCTGCGATCCACATCGGGCGCCAGGCGGCGAATTCGCTCGGTGTCCACTGGCCCGGGGCAGACGGCGAAGACACGGATGCCCAACGCGCGCGCTTCAAGCGCCAGCGCCTTGGAAAACGCGATCACTGCGGCCTTGGTCGCGGAGTAGACGGCAAGATTGGGCTCAGGTAGACAGCCAGCCCGAGAGGCAATGTTGATGATACAGCCGTGGTGGCGGGCCCCCATGTGCCGCAGAGCGGCCTGCGTGCAGTACAAAACGCCCTTGAGGTTGAGGTCCACAAGGCAATCGCATTCAGACAGCGTCATCTGCTGAAAGGGCTTGCGGATGCCGGTCCCGGCGTTGTTGACCAGGACATCCAGCGCGGAGAACTCGCTCAGCACTGTCTGCAACGCCCGTTCCACGTCACCTGGGTCGGTGACGTCAGCGGGGACGGGCAGGGCAGTTCCGCCCTGGTGGCGAATCTCGCCTACCACTGTGCTGACGTCCGCGACAGTGCGAGCAAGGACGGCCACCCGATAGCCAGCCTCGGATAGAGCAACCACGATCGCCCGCCCGATACCCTGGGTGGCACCGGTAACGAGGGCAACCGGACCCACTGTTGTCACCATCGGCCGCCTGTTTCGCACTGCCGCAGGGCTCATGAGCCCCGCAGCGCGGCCGTGATTCTTGCGGGCGTGATCGGCAGTTGTCGAATGCGCACGCCCAGAGCATCGTGGATCGCATTGGCAATAGCTGGCGCGCTCGAAGACAGCGACAGTTCGGCCATGCCTTTGGCGCCAAAGGGTCCCAGACTGTGGGGATTCTCCACGATCAGGGTGACAATGTCTGGCGCATCCGTGATGCGCGGGATCTTGAACTTGCGCAGCGTATCGGTGACGACGTATCCGTGATCAACGACAAACTCCTCAGTCAGTCCGTAGCCCATCCCCATGACCACCCCGCCCTCTATCTGCCCGCGGATGTTCTGCGGGTGGATCGCCTTGCCCACGTCCTGCGCGGCGATCACCTTCAGTACGCGCACCTCACCGTTTGACTCGTTGACTTCAAGAATGCAGGCCTGGGCGCAGAAGCAGTAGGCCACGTGCACGCGGTACTTCTCAGGGTCTTTTTGGAATAGCTTCTCGTCGAATTGGAGGTTGTCGTAGCATTCAGGCGCGGTGTAGTAGGCCTCTGCGGACAATGCATAGTCCTGCTCAGCAGCGCGCTGGGCCAGTTCCGACAGGGACAAAGTCGTGCCCGTTGATGGATCGACGATCTGACCGTCTTTCAGGTCCACCATTTGTGTGTTGAGATCATACTCGCTGACGGCATATTGCAGCAGCACATCGCGCAGCTTGGCAACGGCCATCTGTACGGACCGGCCCTGCAAGAGGGTGGCGCGCGACGCGGTTGTCATGTACGAATCGGGGCAGGTGGCGGTGTCGCCGGTGATGATTCGAACATCCCGATAGGGTACCTGCAGGGTCTGGGCTGCAATCTGGGCAATCACCGTGTCCTGGCCCTGTCCCATGTCGATGCAGCCTCCGCGCACAATCAGGTGCCCGGCGCGGTCGAGCTCGGCGATTGAGCCGGCCCGGTCGGCCAGCCCAGGACCAAGCCCCACATTCTTGTACGCCGCCGAGATGCCCACGCCCAGTCGCGTTCCCGCACTCGGTTCGGGCAGTTTGTCCTTGTTCAGGCTCTCGCGCACTGCGGTAAGGCACTCTTTGACGCCAACGCTCTCGAGCACGCGGTGACCGGTGGCAGTGATCGAACCTGCCTGCAGAGCGTTGCGCAGGCGAAACTCCAAGGGGTCCACACCTAGGCGGGTAGCCAGTTCGTCCATCTGGCAGTCGGCGGCAAAGGCCGCCTCCGGACTGCCGAAGCCACGCATTGCCCCGCAGGGCGGATTGTTGGTGTACACGGCGTAGGAATCGATCTTGACGTTAGGCACCTCATACGGTCCAGCCCCAAAGGTCGCGGAGCGGAACAATACAGCCAGTCCCACCGACCCATAGGCCCCCGTGTCGCCAATGATCTGGGCCTCGACGGCCAGAAGCCGGCCGTCCGACGCAGCGGCATGCCGATAGTGCATCCACATGGCATGGCGTTTGGTGCTCACGCGCATCGACTCGGGACGGGGCAATACCATCTTCACCGGACGGCCGGTATGCAGCGCACCCAGCGCGGCGAGGATCTGAACGGTGATGTCCTCCTTCCCACCGAAACCGCCACCTGTGGGCGTGTGCACAACCCGCACCCGTTCCTTGGGCAGACCCAGCGAAGCCACAATCTGCTTGTGGTCCACGTACGGTCCCTGGCTGCCCACTTGAACCATCACGCCGCCCTCCCCGTCCGGGATGGCAAGGCAGGCTTCGGGCTCCAAATAGGCATGTTCGACAAAGGGAGTGAAGTAGTCGTTCTCCACAATGACGTCGGCCTGTTCGAAGGCAGCATCAACGTCGCCCTTGCGCACGTGATGCTCCACCAGTACGTTGCCTTGCTCATGGATGAGCGGAGCATCGGGTTCCATAGCCCGTTGTGGCGTGGACACCACTTCGAGCTCCCTGTACTGCACCTTGATCCTGTCCAACGCTTCCTCGGCTGCGTCCACCGTCTCCGCATAGACGCAAGCTATGGCATCACCAGCACAGCGCACCTTGTCATCCGCCAGCACAGGCTGGTCGGCGTTGATCAACCCAAAGCGATTGAGCCCTGGGACATCGTCTGCTGTCAGGACGGCAGCCACTCCAGGCACCTTCTCGGCCTGGCTGGTGTCAACGGCCAGCACCTCGGCATGGGGGTAAGCGCTGCGCAGCGCCCTGGCGAACAGCATCCCAGGGGTGTACAGGTCGTCAGCGTACTTTAGCGTCCCAGTCACCTTCTCCCAGGCATCCTTGCGCGTGACGCTCTCACCGACAACTTGCCAGGATGCGGTCGCGGCGGCAGCGCTGGGCCTTGTGACATCGGCTGTGCGCATGCGGTGTGCCCCGTTCTTCACTGCACGTAGAATGGACGTATAGCCGGTGCAGCGACAGAGGTTGTCCTTCAGGGCCTGACGGATCTCACCTTCGGTGGGATCGGGATTGCGATCCAAGAGGGCCTTTGCGGCCATCAACATGCCCGGCGTGCAGAAGCCACACTGGATCGCCACTTCCTCAACAAAAGCCTCC
>JBFEPU010000232.1:0-4781 GCA_041549915.1 Anaerolineae bacterium
AAGCAGGGCCAGCGCGTGTGGCTCTTTTCACGGCATCTCTCCGATTTGACCGCTAGCCTACCCGATGTCCGCCAAGAGATCGCACAGCAGATCCAAGCCGATGCAGCGATCCTGGAAGGGGAGGTCATTGCCGTGGAGGAAGGCGGCCGGCCGCTACCCTTCCAGCAGTTGATGCGGCGCCTGGGGCGGGTGCACGACATTGAGGCACTGCGCGGAGAAGTGCCAGTGAAGTTGTATCTCTTTGATCTGCTCTACGCCGATGGCGAAGTGTGGATTGACCAGCCCCATCGGGAGCGCGCCGGGAAGCTGCAAGGTGTGCGCGGCGATATACCTCTGGTGCAGAGGCTGCTGCCTGCAACGGTGGCCGAGGGTGAAGCCTTTCTGCAGCAAGCTCGCGCGGCCGGTCACGAGGGGATCATGGCCAAGGGATTGGACAGCCCCTATCGCCCTGGCATCCGTGGTCGCCACTGGCTCAAGATCAAGCCAGTGACAACCCTTGACCTGGTCATCGTCGCCGCCGATTGGGGCTATGGACGGCGGCATGGCTGGCTTTCCAACTACCATCTCGCCGCGCGGGATGAGGATAGCGGTGAGTTTCTGGAAGTAGGCAAGACGTTCAAAGGTCTGACCGATGAAGAGTTCCAGCAGATGACCGATCGGCTGCTGAGCTGCAAGGTCGCCGAGGCCCGAGGAACCGTGTCTGTGCGCCCTGAAGTGGTCGTTGAGGTGGCGTTCAACAACATCCAGAAGAGCCCGCAGTACAAGTCGGGCATGGCCTTGCGCTTTGCGCGCATCGTTCGTATGCGTCCGGACAAGGCACCTGCCGAGGCGGATACAATACAGACTATGCGTCGTCTGCAAGGGGCAGGGCGATCGAGACGTCTAGTATAGCGATCATTTCAAGTTTGGTGGCCGGCAGGTGTGAATGCCGCAGGCGGCACATGCGTAGCATGCTGGACACGCCCGCCGATCAGGTTCGATGAATCCACTGCTCCTGGGGCTACCACGGCCGGGTCACTCGCTGGTCAGGCTGGATATGCTGTGATATACTTGGTGATGACTGAACACTCTGCGTGTTTCCTGTCATCTCCAATGAAGAGGGCAGCTATAGATGGGATCAAACCATTCTGGTCGACAGCCTCAGCCTGGGGCTGCACAGCAGAAAGCAGACGGGAGGCCCAGAACAGAAGAGTCTCTGGCTTTGCGTGAGTTCTCGGGCATCATCATTGGCGATATGGACCTATATACACTGCTCCAGCAGGCGCTCGAGAAACTTCTGGGCGTTTTCGAGGCGGCCGAGGCGGGCGCTGTCTTTGTCTGCCAGCCAGGATCCGAGAGACTGGTGCCCAAATGTGCCTTTGGCTACGACACGGATGCTGTGTGTCAGATGAGCTTCCGACACGGGGAATCCATCGTTGGCAAGGCATTCCAAACGGGCCAGGGTGCCTCATATGCAACGGTCCAGCAGGTTGCCGAGGCCATGGCCGACATGGCTGCCGAGAATCGAGCTCACTACGCACGTGCAATCTTCGACTCCGAGAAGCCCTACCATGTTGTCTGCGTTCCGCTGATCTGCGGCGATGCCAAGATCGGGGTGGTAGTTCTAGAGAACTGGACGGGACGCACGGGGTTCTCGGAGTCTGACTTCCAGCTGGCCCAGGCCTTGGTAGACTTGTTGGCTGTGGCGGCTGATCGCGCCTGCCTGGCTCTGGAGGCCAAACGTAGCGGGGAGGCCGTGGAGAACGTAGGTAGGCTGCAGCAGGAGATCATGGCAGCCCTTTCCCATGAGATGCGGACCCCCCTGGCTTCGATCAAGGGCTACGCTTCAGCGCTGCTGCTTAATGAAGTGCAATGGGACGAGCGGACGGAGCGTGAGTATCTGCAGATCATCATGGAGGAAAGCGACATTCTGGGCGAGATTGTGGCCGACTTGCTGGATGCGTCCATAATTGACGCGGGTCGGCTCAAGATTGAGAAAGAGCCAACCCTGCTCGCTCGCCTGGCTGAGAAGGTGGTTGCTGAATTAGCGTCACACGCCGACAAGCACCGTTTCATGGTGAGCTTTCCCCCGAGCTTTCCGGTCGTCGATGCCGATTCCGGACGTATCCGCCGTGTCCTGTTCAACCTGGTTGACAATGCAGTCAAGTACTCACCCGAAGGCGGACTGGTTGTCGTGCGCGGTGAGGCCGGTAAGGACGAGGTCATCGTCAGCGTGGCCGATCAAGGGCACGGGATTGCCGCAGAACACCTGAACCGGTTGTTCGAGAGGTTTTTCCGCGTCAGATCTGCTTCAGGACAGCATGTTGTGGGATCCGGGCTGGGGCTGCCTATCGCTCGCAACATCGTGGAAGGTCATCGCGGGCGCATTTGGGCCGAGAGCAAGGTGGGCGAAGGCACGACCGTGTACTTCACCCTGCCGCTGGGTGGGCTCAGCAATGGGGTAGAGACTGCAGATGACTAGGAGAAGGTGAGGCACGTGGAACAAAAAGACTGCATTCTGGTGGTGGAGGATGAACCTCGCCTGCTCAGACTGGTACGAGAGGTTCTGAAGGCCGTGGGATACCGCGTGGTCGCCGCGGGTGACGGCCTGACAGCCCTGGAGATGGTGGCTCTGGAGCGGCCTGACCTCATCCTTCTGGATATTCTGCTGCCGCGAGAGATGGACGGGTACGAGGTCTGCCGCCGAGTGCGTGAGTTCTCGGGTGTGCCCGTGATCATGCTGACTGCCAAGGCCCGTGAATCCGACAAGTTGAAAGGCTTTGAGGTTGGGGCTGACGACTACCTGATCAAGCCTTTTAGTTCAAAAGAGCTGATTGCCCGGGTACGGGCTGTACTGCGCCGCAGCAAACATCCCGAAGAAGTCAAGGCCGAGGCTGAATTCGCCTGCGGCGAAGTAAGCGTCAACTTTGCTCAGCGCCGTGTCTTTGTAGGTGGGCGGGAGGTGGCCCTGACTCCCACAGAGTATGGGCTCTTGCGCGAGCTGGCCCTGAACGCAAACTGTGTAATGCTGCATCAGCAACTGCTGAGCGCCGTGTGGGGGCCGGAGTACGTCAACGACGTTGACTACCTGAGGGCCTACGTCCGCTATCTGCGGCGCAAGATCGAGCCAGACCCGGCCAAGCCGAGGTACATCCTGACAACTCCAGGGGTGGGCTACATGCTGGCTTGCCCTGAATAACACGCGTCCAGACCCCCCATCCCTCGTTTCGCTTTCTTCTAAGTGAGCGGGCTTTGCCAACGGCAAAGCCCGCTTTTTCATGGGTTTTTCAGGTGCAGCCCGTGTCTTTCTATGGGATTCCCATGGGCTTTGTGCTATCTATATACAGGAGTTGGCTGCGCTGCGCGTCAGCTCCTTCGGGCGATCGCTGGGCAAGATCGGCCACGGTGGTGCCAGATTCCCAGTGCTCGCTCACCGCGCTTTGGACGCGTCACGGATTCCCGGTTGCGATGATAGCTCCTGCGAGGATAGCCCGATGGTAGATTTCGAACCGACCAAGCTCGCCAAGGCACTGGCGCAGAGCCAAGGTGGGGATTCTCTGATGGCAGTCCTGGAAGAGATTCAGACGCAGTATCGCTACTTGCCCCAGGACGCGATGATCCTGGTTAGTGAAAGGCTGGGACTACCGCTGAGCCAAGTCTACAGCGTGGCTACGTTCTACCATGCGTTCAGCCTCGAGCCGCGCGGACGGCATGAGATATGCGTCTGCGTCGGCACAGCCTGCCATGTCCGTGGCGCTCGCCGGGTGCTTGCCCGGCTTGAGGAGCGTCTGGGCATCCAGCCGGGTGAGACCACGCCCAACTGGGACTACTCGCTGGACACCGTCTATTGTTTGGGTGCGTGTGCCCTCGGTCCGATTGTCATTGTCGATGGCGAGTACTCGGGCCAGATGGGCATCAGGAAGGTGGATGAGTTGCTGGCGCGCATCGAGCAGGCGGACAGGACGGAGGCCTGAGCTATGACAGGAGCACTAGAGAAGCGCCTTAACAGCCCGTCTGACCTGGAAGCGAGACGGGGGGCCATTGTTGCGAACCTTGACCCGAATCGCACCTGTGTCACAGTTTGTGGGGGCACCGGCTGTCGGGTTCATGGCAGCGAGCGAGTTCTTGAAGCTTTGCGCGCAGAGGTAGTCAGAAATGACATTCAGGCGGATGTGCGTATGACCGGATGTCACGGCTTCTGTGAGCAGGGCCCAGTGGTGGTTATACAACCATTGGGCATATTCTACAGGTCTGTCAGTGTGGAGAACGTGCCCGTTATCATCCACGAAACTCTGGAAAGGCACAGGGTGATTGAGAGTCTGCTCTACGCCGACCCCGTCACAGACATGAAGATCGTCTACGAGCATCAGGTTCCCTTCTATTCCAGGCAGACCCGTCGACTGCTGAACCTCAACGGTCTTATTGATCCCACCAGCATCGAGGACTATATCGCGAGGGGTGGCTATGAGGCACTGGCAAGGGCGTTGAGCAAGATGTTGCCTGAGGAAGTGACCGAAGAAGTGAGCCACGCTGGGCTCCGGGGGCGAGGTGGGGCTGGGTTTCCCACGGGGCTCAAGTGGAGATTCTGCCGTGACGCTCCCGGGGATGTCAAGTACCTCGTGTGCAACGCCGATGAGGGTGATCCCGGCGCGTACATGGACCGCAGCATCGTGGAAGGCAATCCCCACCGTGTACTGGAGGGCATGATCATCGGCGCCTACGCCATGGGCGCGGCGCACGGTTTTGTCTACATCCGAGGCGAGTACCCGCTGGCGGTCAAACACCTGGAGATTGCCTTGAAA
>JBFEPU010000233.1:0-4780 GCA_041549915.1 Anaerolineae bacterium
CACCCTTGCCGGCAGTACGGCAACTCTCAATGGGTGCGTGCGCAATGTCAACCAGGCAGTGGGGGTACCCCTGCTTGACGCCGTGAAGATGGCTTCGCTCAACCCGGCACGGGCGATGGGCTTTGCCGACCGGCTGGGGAGCCTCGCGGTGGGCAAGGACGCCAGCCTGACGGTCATCGATGAGCAAGTCAACGTGTACCTGACCATGGTCAAGGGGCGGATCGTCTTCCAGGCTTGGTAGTCCACGGATACGTAAACTGCAGTGGACTGTGTCGGCCCGGATCACCATGGTAGGGCCAGTTGATGGTTCCGGACTGTCCGCTGTTGGAGAAGCATGTCCTCGCACCAACTGCGTCTTCCGCCTTCATTCTCCTTCGCAGGTCCCAGGCCTCTTCTCGCAGGCTACAGATTGTTGTTGAGCATGCGGCACAGCCGGGTGCACCGTCTGCTCAGCCCGCGTATCATGCGTGCCTGCTCGCTCCTCCATAGCTGGCGCGGGTTATCGCGCAGGATGTCGAAGATGTCTGTGCGGGCAAAGGGCTCTCCTCCGCAGACAGCCGCCTCGCGCAGCAGGGGCACAGCCCCGATGCGTGGAAGCACCTGCTCCCAGTCCTGCAGCCGCAGCTCCGGTCTGCTGGGATGCACACGCCACTTGGAGCAGCTGGGGCAGCGGAAGTTGCACCGATCTGTCACATCCAGAACGATCCGCAATGGGGAAGGGACAATGCCAGATCGCACCATGGCCCGTTTGGCCGCCTGTGTCATGTCACCACGCACTTGCCGGAGCAGCCCTACGGGTCGGTGCAGGAGACGGGCCCTGCTCTGACTCATCGCTTCCCCCTGCTGCGTGTGCCCAGCGAGTGTGCTGCTCTCTCCCACACATAGCCCGCAGCATTGACGCTTTGCCACAGGGCAAGGAGGATGGTCAACAGCAGCGCCCGCCCCCTGGGCCCCGCAGGAAACGCGCCCGCAGCGCTGGCAACAGGTCGCCGTAGAACCCCAGGTCGTCCCGCAGGCGCCCAGATCCGCTTCGGGCGCGCGCCTGGTGATAGCGAAAAGCCCAGCAACCGCGGCGGAAATGCTGCTCACAGTAGCTCCGTAGGTTCAGGGACTGGCATGGTTAACGATGACCTCAGCAGCGTTGATCAGTGGGTAGCCATTCTGCAGCCAGCCCAGAAAGGGCCAGAGCATGGCGTAGCTTGCGGGTGGATACAGCGCGCCCGGGAGCTCTGGGTAGACAGGCTGCCCAACGAACCACAACTGCACCAACCGATGGAGGATCTTGAGGTCGATTGCCCCAGTAGGAGTGGTGCGCCAGCTCGGCGCCGTCTGCCAGAGCAGGCGCCAGAACTGGTAGCTCAACCAGACCGCCGCCACAACGGCCATGAGCAAGACAGCGAGGCGCAGTGCTGTGTTGCCGTGCGCCGACCACCAGCCACGCGTCCTCGAAACAAGCTTCCTGTGCAACGTGGCCATTCGCTGCCTGAGCTTGCTATCCGTCATCTCCTCCGCGCTAGGGGAGCCACCCAGCGGAAAAGGCGGTGCACCCGAAGATTGTCCCTCACATCACAGCAGGAATTGCAGTCGCACCAACGAGCCAGCGAGTCCAGGCCTGTACGCGTCTGGCTCCAGCGGCGGAAGGCCCTGTACTCTTCGCCGTTCCAGATGGACGCAAAGCTGCTGTCCTGCAGCTGCCCCATGAAGACATAGCACTCAGCACAGGGCATGACGGCGCCGTCAAACCTGATGCGTGCGTCGAACCAGCCGACATAGCAGGGCAGACTGGCAGGCATGCCCTCTTTCTGTGCTGGATGGACCTCTATGCGACAGCTGGGGGGCAGTGGCTGGAGCAGCGGCTGCATCTGCGCTAGCTCTCGGCGCAGGGCAGCCTCCTGCTCGTCGGTCATCGCCACATGGCTGAATTCCCCGCCGCGTGTCTTGTAGCGGGTCAGAACCACCTCGTCGCACCCCAGATCCCGGCCTGCCCGAATGATCTTGGCTAAGCTGCGGTAATTGTAGCGGTTCAGGTTGCCCCTCAGTGTCACCCTCGGATGCGCTGTGCGGTGCTCTCTCTTTAGCTCTACGACTCGCCGGATGCCCTCCATCGTCCTTTGCATGTTCTTGACGTCGATGCCGGGGTACAGCTTGACATACTCTGCCGGCAAGACCGTCCACAGCGACACCCTCAAATGCTCAAGCCCCGAGTCCATCACCAGATTGGCGTTCCGTTCGTTCAGCAGCGTTCCGTTGGTGATGAACTGCACCTTGCAGCCCGCGTCCTTGAAACATCGGACGATCTCGAACCAATGCTTGTGCAGCATCGGCTCTCCCTCTCCGCTGACAATAACCTCCCGGGTGCCCAACCTGGGCAGCTCCTGGGCCAGTCGTTGCGCCAGCTCCAAAGCCATGTCAGTCGCCTGGCCTGCACCGGGCGACAGCCCTTTCCTCTCAGACGAGTGAAACTGGCAGCCGAGACACTTCAAGTTGCAGCGCCGGGTGAGGCCCACATTCACGTAAAAGGGTCCCCTGTACGCCCTCTCGCCATCCAGGACGCCTCGCAGCAACTTGGTTCTCTCAGCAAAAGTCGCCATGTGATTGCCTACCATTCGCAGAAGCCGGGCGGCTCCTGCACCGACCTCTTCGCCTGTCCTCTGTGCTGTCCTGGGGGCCCCCAGTGGAAGGAACGGCAGACGGTGTGGCACTCTGCACCAAGACCCGTTCGAGCAACCGTGCGACTCCAAACCGCGTGCTGCACAGGAGCAGTTCCCTCCAATCCCTCAGGTCTGCCTCTTGACTCAGCTCCATTCACCGCTCACCCCGCTGGCGGGATGGCCTCCCTGTGATCCGCCACACATCCTCTTCTGTCAGATACCGAGCTCGATCGAATTCCGCATCGGTCACCTTGTCTAGGGAGTCTCCTGCGCCCGAGGCATAGCCCAGCATCTCTCCCAGCCCGTCGATCAGCAGACCCGCAATCAGGGACGGGAGAATGCCTGGCAGCAAATGGCGGGGGCGGCCAGGGCGCCGCAGCTCGCGCACGATGCGCCACAGGCGCACCCAAGGGATTAGCGGCCCTCCGAGGACATATAGAATGCGGTGCCGTGCCGGCCAGCTACGCGCTCTGGCCGCGGCAAATACCCGCCCTGCGTGAAAACGCAACTGCAGCCAGAAAGAGGCGCGCGAGTAGCTTAGGTGACGTGCCTTGGCCGCCGGTTCGAGGTACAGCCGCGCTCCCTTGTCGCGTAGGTCCCAATGCAGGGTGCTTTCGGCCTCCAACATGACCTCAAGTGTCGGGCCGTATTGCAGCAGCATCTCGCGCTTATAGCTGCTGTTATGACCTGGCAAATGATCCACCTCGCCCGCTTGCATCGGGTCCAGCCACGGCCCATACTCCACGAGCAAGTTGGCCCAACTGGTCATGGATGCAGGGTTGGCGTTGCCAATCACCGGTCCCACGGCAGCCCAGGGCCCCTCATGTGCTTTGACCAGTGCTGCGGCCCATTCTGGTTCGGGGTAGCAGTGGTCTTCGGTCAGAGCGACAAGCGGAGCCTTGGCCGCGCGAATTCCTTCAGCCCGCGCCAAGGCTGCTGAGCCGAACGCAACGACTTCCACCACCTGGAAGGAGTGAAAGGGCGCTAGCTCCGACTCCTCCAGCGACAGCCGCTCGACAGAAGGCGCCACGATCACCACCTCCAGAAGGTTGTGGATGGTCTGGGCACGCAGGTATCCTATGGTGGTGCGGAGGGTGTCGTAGTGGTCGGGAGTGACCATGATCACTGACAGTAACGGGGGCTCACGAGTGTTCAACTCAGTCCACTCCTCCTGCCCGGCTCAGCGCGCCTTCGATGCTGCGGGCTGCCCGGGAGACTTGGACCGGCTTTCCCGTGGAAGCCGATTGCACCGCCGCGATCGCCACCTGCACAGCCCTGCGGCCGTCAGCGAGCGAAGTCTCCACCGGCAAGTCTCGCTGGATGGCTGACACAAAGTGCTGCCATTGCGCCCGAAACGCTCCGGCATAGTCCCCCCCAGCACGAACGTTCGGCAGCAAGCTGGAAAGAGACTGGAGCCCACGCGCAACGTTCGCCAGCCTGGTGCGCACTTGGCCTGGATAGGCTGACGCAGGGAGGAACTGCAGGCCGTCAAGCTGCAACAGAGAAATGCGCAGACGCCCCTTCTGCCCGTAGAGTTCCACCTCGTAGCTGTTGGCCGTGCCTTTGCAGTGCAGTGCAGTAGCCAGCATGCCGTCGACCAGGCGTGCGCTTATCATGGCCGTGTCATCGGCCCATCGGCCCGGCTGGGCCATGACGTGCAACTCCTCGACTTTGCTTTGCAGAAGATAGTGCCACAGGTCAAACGTGTGAACCGCTACTTCCACCAGCACGCCGCCTCCCAGTTCCCGACGCTCCAGCCAGCTAGCAGTCCGGTTGTATGGTGGACTAGTGGTGACGCATCGGACTGCCTTGATAGGTCCCAATGCCCCTCGCTTGACGATGCTCTGAGCCTCACGCACAAGGCGATGCCAGCGCATCTGATGGCCCACCGTGGCTTTCTTGCGGCCCCTCGCGGCTCGCTCGATCAGCACATCGCACTCGTCGAGCGATAGCGCGAGCGGCTTCTCCACGAACACGTGTTTGTCGGCCTCTAGGGCAGCCAGGGTGATTTCTCTGTGGGCCTGGGGCGGCACGCAAACGGCGACTGCCTCCACGTCGGGGTCATTGAGGAGGGCACCGTAACTCAGGTACTGTCCTGCAACCTGGAACCTGGCGGCAACGCGCTTTAG
>JBFEPU010000234.1:0-4757 GCA_041549915.1 Anaerolineae bacterium
CACGGCGTGCATGTATGCGGCGACGAATGGGCGTGGTCGGGGTGTGTGGGCGCCACTCTTGGACCGCGGGGTAGGCTACCGGCAGACGCATATTGGCTCGCCCAGAGGCAGCTCGCGCTCCTTTCAGAGTTTCTACGCCCAGTACATCCTTGCGCCGCCGGGGGTGGCAGTGCGCCGTCAGCGCCTGTCTCTGCTCGATCCTCCGGAGAAGAACGTCCCGCTGATCAACGAGTTCCAGCCGGATGTGATCGTTGCTTTTGGCTCGTACCTAGCCATGCTGTTCCACTATCTGAAGCAGTCGGGCAGAAGCATGCACCGGCCGAAGGTCCTGCTCTACAGTGGCGATGGGCTGCCAGACTCGGCCAGGCGACTGATCGAGGACCATTTTGGCCTGCCGATCTTTGGTTCGTATGAGGCGACCGAGTCATACAACATTGGTTTTGAGTGCGAGGCACACAAAGGCCTGCACCTCAACATTGACCTGTGCCACACTCGCGTGGTGGATGCGGAGGGTCATACGCTGCCGGATGGTGAGAGTGGCCACGTGGTGATCTCCAACCTCCTCAACAGGGGAACCGTCCTGCTGAACTATCGCCTGGGTGACGTGGCCGCTGTGTTGTCTGAGCCGTGTCCCTGCGGTCGCTCACTGCCACTGCTGTCACATTTGCACGGGCGCAGTGATGACTACGTACAGCTGCCGTCGGGCCGTTGGGTGCACCCACAGGTGATGCCCATAATGATCAGGCATTGCACGGAACCTTGGGAACACCAGGTGATCCAGGAGACCGAAAGCCGGTTTGTGGTGTCTCTTGTCCCTAGGGAAGGCTGTGACCACATCCAAACGAGACGCTGCATACAGGAACGATTCGTGGAGGAGCTAGGAGAAGACATTGCCGTTGACGTTCGTTTCGTCGATGCAATTGACCGTACGGGTGCAGGAAAGGTGCGCAATGTGATTTCGATGGCCTCCAGGGCCTGGCTCGAGGAAGCTGCCCGCGAGGAAGGATTGTAGCGTTGAGACGGCATCCCCTGCTTGTGAGGGCCTAGTGTTGGACCGACTGCACTGGACAGTGCACCTGGCACGCCAAATGCTGGGACAGGCGCGCTATCCTTTCAGGCCTCTGGCGGTCATCGAAGCGGATCGGGATCGTCGTGTTCGCTCCATCGTAGCCCACGCGTATCGACACGTGCCGTACTATCGGGAGATTATGGACAGGATGGGCCTGGAGCCTGACGGGTTTCGGGCTGCCGCTGACCTGGCCAAGCTTCCTCTCCTGGAGCGCTCGCAGGTCCTGCGCGATCCGCTGTACTTTGTCTCCAGGGCCCAGCCCCTGGAAGGGCACCTGCAGGTGCGCAGCAGCGGGAGCACGGGCAGCCCGTGTACATTCTACCTTGGTGCGCACGCGTTGTTCCTGTATGCAGCGACGAATGCCCGTAGCCGGGCAGTCTGGGCGCCCCTGGTCGGCAAGACGGCGGGGTATCGCAAGACGATGTTCTTGTCCTCGGTGAGTTCCTCGGGAAGGGTGCAGGGATTCTACCGCCAGCACTTGTTGATCCCGCCCGGCCTGAGACTGGTGCGGCAGTACCTTTCCCTCCTGGATCCGCCTGAGGTGAACGTTCGCCACATCAACCAGTTCAAGCCGGATGTCATTAGCTGCTACGGTTCCTACTTGGCGATGCTCTTCCGCCACCTTAGGGACTCGGGGAAGCCCTTCCATCGCCCGAAGGTGCTGTTGTATACATCCGACGCTCTGCCAGACTCCGCTAGGCTCCTCATCTCTGACGAGTTCGGCATACCCGTGTTTAGCAGCTACGAGGCGAATGAGTCATACAACATCGGCTTTGAATGCGAGGAGCACAGTGGCTTGCACGTGAACGTTGACTTGTGTCACGTTCGGATTGTCGATGCGGAGGGGAGGATGCTTCCGACTGGCGAAAGCGGGGAGGTCGTGATCTCCAATCTGGTCAATCGCGCCACGGTGCTGCTCAACTACCGTTTGTCCGACGTTGCGGCCATGGTTCCGGCTCGCTGCCCTTGTGGGCGCTCGCTGCCGCTGCTTACGCACGTGCAGGGACGTGGGGATGACTGGCTGCGACTCCCTTCTGGCGAGCTCATCCATCCACAGGCCATACCCAGCCTGATCAAATACCGCCCTGGCATCTGGCAGTACCAGGTGGTGCAGGAAACGCCGATTCACTTTCGCGTCGTGCTGGTGATTGACGACTACAACGAGCGCGAGGACATTGCACAGCACATCCAGCAGCAGTTCCGTGGGCGGTTCGGCGAAGAAGTGACGGTCGAAGTGCAGTTTGTGGACGAGATCGAGCGGACGTCAGCAGAAAAGGTTCGGCCAGTTGTCTCTTTGCGGTCTGCTGACTGGCATGGGGTTGGCAAGGCAGACGCCCGACTATGACGCGCGTGATCATCTACGGATCGGGGCAGCTTGGTCTCATGGCAGCTTACATCCTGCGCCAGCAGGGGGATGTGAAGTTGCTCGGTTTCATCGATGACAATCCGGGACAGGCTGGCAAGACACTGGATGGTGTCCCTGTGCTGGGTGGCGCGCCGCTGCTGCCGGAGCTACTGGAACACGGGCTTGGCGGCGCCATCGTTGCCATCGGCGACAACCACAGGCGCGGTGAGATCGCCAAGCGCCTGTCCGATATGGGCCTGGCGTTGGTCCAAGCCGTTGATCCCAGCGCTAACATCTCTGCCACAGCGCGGCTCGGGATGGGAGCGCTGATCGGCCCTGGGGCGATTATTGCCTTCAACACCATGATCGGCGACAACCCGTACGTCGGACCAGGGGCGGTGATCAGCCACGACGTGCTCGTGGGTGACAACGTATTGCTCTCTGTGGGCTGTGTGGTGGCGGCACGCGTGGACATCGCCGACTTTGCCTTTATCGGCGCCGGTGCCCGGGTGGTGCCGGCCAGGTTGGGACAGGAGGCGCGACTGCGTGTGGGGCGAAACGCGATCGTGGGGGCGGGGGCAGTAGTGCTGAAGGATGTGCCGGACAATTCGGTGGTCGCTGGTGTGCCGGCTAGAGTGCTACGCGGTCGCGAAGCGAGCCAACGCGAAGTGTAGGCCCCAGAGGCGCTTCGTGCAACGGACGGAGAGGGACAATGGAGATCCGTACGGTCGGAGTTGTTGGGGCTGGCGTCATGGGTAGGGGCGTCTCACAGGCGCTGGCGCAGACAGGCCACAGCGTGATCCTACTGGATGTTTCACAGGACATACTGGAGCATGCCAAAGACGAAATCAGGGAGAACGTCCGCCTGCAGAGCCTGTTCGGTAAGCGTGACGCAACACAGACCCCGGAGGAGGTTCTGGGTCGCATCCTGTTCTGCACCGCTGGTCAGCAGTTGACGGACGTGGATTTTGTAGTCGAGAACGTGACCGAAAGATGGGAGATCAAGAAGGAGGTCTACGCCCAGCTTGATGCCGTCTGCCCTGAACGGTGTGTCTTTGCCGCCAACACATCCGCCATTCCCATCACGCGGATCGCCTCGCTGACCAACCGTGAGCCACAGGTGATTGGGCTGCACTTTATGAATCCCGTTCCTCTGAAGCCAGTTGTGGAGATGATTCGTGGAGACCAGACCTCCGACGAGACGGTTCGCTTGGCGAAGCGCCTGCTCGCACAGATGGGCAAGGAGGCCATCATTGTCGGTGATGGGCCCGGCTTTGTATCGAACCGTGTGCTGATGCTGGCGATCAATGAGGCCATTCAAGTAGTGTACGAAGGGCTGGCTGGTGCGGAGGATGTGGACAGGATTTTCAAGACGTGCTTTGCACACAGAATGGGACCGTTGGAGACGGCCGACTTGATCGGATTGGATACGGTGCTGAACTCACTGCGCATTCTGCACGACAGTTTTGGTGACAGCAAGTACAGGCCGTGCCCTTTGCTTGAGGAGATGGTGAATGCAGGCAAGTATGGCCGTAAGAGTGGGCAAGGGTTCTATACCTATCCGATGCAAGATCCGCGACAAACGAATAGGGAAGGTTGACGCTACCGTGGAGAGCACGCATTCCAAGATCAGGGCATTCCTATCACAACACCTGCGAACGGACAGTTTGCATGCTGATGCCGACATCTTCGCCAGTGGACTTGTGAACTCACTCTTTGCCATGCAGTTGGTGCTGTTCGTGGAGAACGAGTTTGCGATCAAGATCGACAACGAGGACCTGACGATTGACAACTTCAGGACGATCAATGCCTTGGCGCAGCTGATTGACCGCAAGACCGTTTCCGCGGCATAAGCCGTGGCGGCCGCGCGGAAGCAACTCGTCGTGGCATACGTCGTCGGCCTGTTCGTTGTCGTGCCGATTCTCGGTATCGTGATCTTCTAGAGGTGAGGTGAGTCATATGGTGCTCGATTTCTTCAGGTCAAGCTCGGAGGGTTCTCTCGAGAAAATCGAGAAGAGCGTGAAGGAGATGCTCGCCGACAACAACACGACCTTCGGTCTCGCCACCGATGCCGTCTTCGGGCGGGTCGATCCCGCCGAGATCGGGAAGGATCTCCGCAAGTCGGACCGACAGGTCAACAAGGGCGAGCGTTCGATCCGCAGGGAACTGATCATCCACGCCGGTGTGGCCGGTGCGGCCGACTACCCGCTCATGCTGGTGTACATGTCGATCATCAAGGACATCGAACGGGTCGGCGACTACTCGAAGAACATCTGGGACCTCACGATCGACGGTTTCGGCCTGGCGGGAGCGCCCGATGAAGCGATGTGGGCCGACCGGTTC
>JBFEPU010000235.1:0-4756 GCA_041549915.1 Anaerolineae bacterium
CTGGCTGCCGGGTCGCAGCCAGCTGCCTTGAAAGGAGAACGCGATGCCAGTGCGCGTTGTTTCGCAGGAAGATATCCCTGCGCAAGATCTGCCGGGACGCAAGCTGCAGTGGCTCGTTACGCCGGAGACCCTGGGAGTGGAGAGAATCGGGATTGCCATCATGGACTGCCCGGCACATTCCACCGTGCGCCCACTGCACGGTCACCGGGATACCGAAGAAGTGCTGCTCATCCTCGCTGGCCAGGGAGAGGCATGGGTCGATGGTGATACGGCCTCCTTCCGCAAGGGGGACGCCGTCTTGTTCCCGGCCAACTCTCAACACATGGTGCGCAACACAGGCGATGAGCCGTTGATCACTGCATCCATCTTCTCACCGCCCACCAGTCCGGCATCGTATATGCTGTTCGAGGAGCCGGAAGGCTGGTAGAGGACATGCCCACTTCGGTGGCGGTTGGTGCACGGAGCGGTTCTGCGGTCAGCAGCCGCCAGATCCGGCGACGGCTAGCGCTTCTCTTTGCCTTCCTAACGGCCACGTTGTGGGGTACCGCGTACGTAGCGGCGAAATACGCGCTGCAGACATTGCCGCCGTTCACCGCTGCAGCGGCACGTTTCATGCTAGCCGTAGCGGTGCTGTGGCCGCTACTCTTGGCCATGCGCCGTGTGGAGAAGCTGGAGCGGCGCGACCTGCCTTTGCTGATTGCGGCCAGCCTGTTTCAAGCGACGCTCTATTTCGCACTGCAGTACGCCGGCATGCAGCACACTACCGCTGCCAATACGGCCCTGATCGTGAACACGCGCCCCATCTTTGTGGCCATTCTGTCCGCCCTCTGGCTGCATGAGGCTCTGCGCGGGCGTCAGGTGATGGGGATTCTGCTCGCCTTTGCTGGTGTGGTTGTCATCATATGGAGCGGAACCGAGGGCTGGCGAGGGTTCTCTCGTGGGCGCATCTTTGGGGACGTTCTGATTCTCCTGAACGCCTTCAGTGGAGCGCTGGCCATCATCCTGCTCAAGAAGATGGTGGATCGCTACTCGCCACTGGTCACAGCAGTGTACACCACCACTGTCGGCACGATCGGTCTGATCCCGCTGGCTGTGTGGGAGGTTGCGCGCATGGGGTGGCCGACGGGCTCGCCGGTGTCGTGGGCCGCTGTCGTCTACATGGCGCTGGCAAACACCGCCATCCCCTATTTGTTGTGGTACACCGCCCTGTCCAGACTGAAGGAATGGGAGGCTGCGGTCTTCCTCTACTTAACGCCGGTCATCTCTGTCATGCTCTCGGCCCGACTGCTGAGCGAACGAATGGGTGTTTGGTTTGTGTTTGGCGGGGTTATGGTCCTTTTTGGAGCCTATCAGACAATTGGCGCTTCGGGGCTCCAGCGGCGCGTGTTGCCGACTGCCTGCAGCGACCGACACCAAGACACATAGGATGCGCCATCCCTGAGATCAGAGCGAGGGATTGTGAACCGCTTCTTGCTGGGGCAGCCAAATGCAGATCACACTGCCTCACGGCAAGCCATCATGGCCGAGGCCGTGATAGCCGCTGCTCTGTGGGGGACTTCGTACGTTGCAGCCAAGGTCGTGGTGCAGTCTTTGCCGCCACTGACGGCAGCGGCGTTCCGCTTTCTGACGGTCGCCGTGTTGCTGTGGATTGCCACATTGGTCACTGGACGATGGCAAGCAGTGCAACGGGGTGACTGGCAGTGGTTGGCCCTCGCTGGGCTGCTCCAGACTTCGATCTACTTTTCCCTGCAGTACGTAGGCATTCAGCTGACCTCGGCCTCTAACACCTCAGTGATCGTCAACGTTCGCCCCGTCTTCGTGGCCATTCTATCCGCAATCCTGCTGCGCGAAACACTGACCATGCGCAAAGCCGCAGGGATCCTAGTGGCCTTTGCCGGAATTGTGATACTCTCCACCAGGGGTTCGCTCGCAGCGCTCTCGCTCAATGCGAGCCATGTGAAGGGAGACTTTCTCATCCTGCTCAATGCGATCAGCGGAGCGCTGGGCATCGTGGTCAACAAGAGGGTCTTGGCTCACTACCGTCCCTTCCCCGCCATGGTGTACACTCAGACTTTCGGTGCCTTGGGTTTGCTTCCTCTGGCTGTGCTGGAAGTCGCCCGTGGGCGTAGCTTCCTGACTGCATCGCCAATGCCCTGGTTGCTCTTGCTGTATCAGGCGCTGTTCTCCACCATCGTCGCCCACCTGTTGTGGAACCGTGCGCTGGCACGAATGGAGGCCTCGCGTGCAGCCGTGTTCATCTACATTGCGCCTCTGGTGACGTCCGTTCTGTCCCATGTTCTGCTGGGAGAGGCAATCGGTCTTCACCTAGTCTTTGGCGCACTGCTCGTTTTCTCTGGAGCCGTGCTGACCATGTCTGGGACCGGGAGTACGCAGAACGATCGACAGACAGGAGGAAGCTGGAGGTGATTCGCAACTCCGTTCAAGACTTTGAGGGGCTGAAACGGAAAGCCCTGCAAATCCGGCGCACTGTGCTACAGACCCTCCACAAGAGCCAGGCCGGGCATCCCGGCGGATCGCTCTCGGCTGTTGAGATACTCGTTGCGCTGTACTATCGCGTGCTGCGCATCGACCCCGACAGGCCGGAGTGGGAGGAAAGGGATCGCTTTGTGCTGTCCAAGGGCCATGCGGCACCAGTCTACTATGTTACACTGGCCAGACGTGGCTACTTCTCAGAGTCTGAACTGGCCACCTATGACACGATCAACTCGCGCCTTCAGGGACATCCCGACATGCGCAAGACACCGGGTGTGGACATGTCTTCCGGTTCGCTAGGCCAGGGGCTCAGCGTTGCGGTGGGCCTGGCGCTTGGCGCGAAGTTGGCCGGGCGTGACAGCCAGACCTATTGCCTCCTCGGCGATGGCGAATGCCAGGAAGGCCAAGTGTGGGAGGCGGCCATGTCGGCCAGCAAGTTTGCGCTGGATAACCTCACGGCAATCGTGGATTGGAATGAATTACAGCTGATGGGCACGCTCGCAGACACGATGCCGCTGCCCAGCTTCTCCGAGACCTGGCGAAGCTTTGGCTGGGAGGCTGCGGAGATCGATGGGCATGACTTGGCAGCGATTGTGGATGCCCTGCAGGCGCCACGAAAGGCCGGGGTCCCGCGGGTGGTGCTGGCTCACACAATCAAGGGCAAAGGGGTTTCGTTCATGGAGAACAAGGTCGAGTGGCATGCTCGACCAGTCTCATCGCACGAGTTGCAGGAGGCCCTGGCCGAATTGACGGAGGTTCAATCATGACCGAAGCGCAGGAGATGATGTCCTCACGGGAAGCGTTTGGCCAAGAACTCAGGGCGTTGGGGCACGAGAACCCCAAGCTTCTTGTCCTCGATGCCGATCTAGGGACCTCGACCAAGACCTCGATCTTCGCAGCGCAATTCCCCGACCGTTTCATTCAGTTGGGCATCGCTGAGCAGAATATGATCGGAGTGGCCGCTGGCTTGGCGCTGGCGGGGTGGACGCCGGTGACCAGCACTTTTGCCTGCTTTGCTTCCAAGCGCGCTCTAGACCAGATTCGCACCTCGGTGGCGCAGCCATGCCTGAACGTCAAGGTGGTGGGAGCCTACAGTGGAATCCTGGCCGGCAAGACGGGCATCACGCATCAGTCGGTGGAAGACGTGGCCATCTTCCGCGCCATGCCTCACATGACGGTTCTCTCGCCTTCCGATGCGGTGGAGACGCGGGCTGCGGTGCGGGCTGCGGTCAATCACAGAGGACCTGTCTACATCCGTACTACCCGTGATCCGATGCGCATTGTGATGGACCCCAACCACAAGTTCGAGATCGGCAAGGCCGTCCTACTGCGCGAGGGGAGCGACGTGGCCCTGATCACAACGGGCTGGATGCTGCTTCCTGCGTTGGATGCCGTTGCCGTGTTGGAGGCTGAGGGAATCCGACCAGCCGTCCTGCATGTGCCGACGATCAAACCTTTCGATGAGGAGGCCGTCGAAGCCGTGGCGCGCAGCACTGGTGCAGTCGTCACCGTGGAAGACCACAGCATCATCGGTGGGCTGGGCTCCGCGGTCGCCGAGACGCTATCCGAGCGTTTCCCCACCATCATGAGACGGGTCGGCATGTGCGACTGTTACGCTGAATCGGCGCCCAATGAGGATCTGCTGACGAAATACGGCTTGACGGCCGACAACATCGCCGCCACGGCTCGTGCCGTCCTGGCGTGCAAGTGAGACGTCTCTGGAAAACCGGAGTTTGACAAGGAGGAGAGCAATGAGGCGCATCATCGATCTGAGTTTGACGGTTCATGATGGCACAAAGGGGCCGCCATCGAGCAAAGCACAGGTGGAGATCACTCCTACGCGGCGAGGGCCAGGCCATTGGCAGGCAAGCCTAATCAAGGGCAGCATACACTCGGGGTCTCACGTCGATTCACCGCGCCACGTGGTTGCTGACGCTCCACTGATGGATCAGATTCCGCTGGAGCAACTCATCGGCACCGCCGTGGTATTCAATCTGCCAGATACGCCGGCCAATCACGGGATCACAGTCGAGGAATTGAAGGCTTGCCGCGTGCAAGTGCAGCCTGGCGACATCATCCTAATCCGAACCGACTGGTCGGATAGAACCTGGGGCACGCCAGACTTTTTCACCCAGTCGCCCTGGTTGACGCCGGAGGCGGCGGAGTGGCTCGTGGCGTTCGGCCCCAAGGCCATCGGGTTCGACTTTTCGGAGGAGTACATTGCCGGTCGGACGGCGGATTTTGGATCGGAGGATTTTGTCAC
>JBFEPU010000236.1:0-4744 GCA_041549915.1 Anaerolineae bacterium
GACACAGAAAACTGAGCAGAGCCTGATATCTCGCCACACTGCGGCGAGACGCTCCACACGCGGCGAGTGCTCGTCCGGTAGCGTCCGGCCCACCGGGGGCCGGTCCAGGAGTACTGGCCGCGTGCGCTGTGTACCAACCAATAGGGAGGATGATTCCCCGTGAGCAAACGCACACACATCATGATGGCTCTTGTGCTTCTGGGCACCATCGCCTTGTCCGCATGCAGCAGCGGGTCGGAACCTGCGCCGACGGCCACAACGGAGCCCACCGCCGCCGAAGCGACTGCCGCACCAACGGAGGCTGGCCCCGCAGAAGGCACGCAGCCCGTTGGAGGCCTCGACGTGGCCTGGGACAACGTGATCCAACCGGACGTCGCTGTGGTAGCGGTCGTGAACGATGTCCCCATCGCCAAAGAAGTCTATTTGGAGGAGCTGCAGCGACAGCTGCAGACCGTGACCGATAGCTATGGTCTGGATTGGTACGACGAGCAGACAGTGGCCTACTTGCCCACCTTCCAGGACGACATCCTGCGGCAGATGATCAACAGGGAGCTGTCCAGGCAACTGGCGGTCGCAGAAGGAATCGCCATCGACGACGCAGCGGTTGAAGCGGAAATGGCCAGCGCACAGGCCGACGTCCTGGCCAGCGGCCAGTTCGAGAGCTGGGAGGAGTATCTGGAGTCCTACGGATGGACAGAGGAAAAGATCAAGGAGCAGATCGCCGACTACCTGATCTACCAGCAGCTGCTGGACGCCCACGGAGGGCCAACTGAGGCTGAACAGGTGCGGGCCTCGCACATCCTGGTGGAGACTGAGGAAACCGGCCAGGAAGTGCTGGACAAGCTGGAAGCCGGCGAATCCTTCGCCGATCTGGCCATGGAATACTCCACTGACACTGGCAGCGGTGCCCAAGGCGGCGAGCTCGGCTGGTTTCCGCGAGGCGTGATGGTGCCTGAGTTCGAGGAGGCAGCCTTCTCGCTGGACATCGGCGAAATCAGTGGCCTGGTGGAGAGCCAGTTTGGATACCACATCATTCAGGTGCTGGAAAAGGGCATGCGGCCGCTCGATCCTCAGCTGCTGGAGCAGAGTCAGCAGGACGCTTTCCAGGCGTGGTTCGCCACGCAGCTGGAAGCGGCCTCCATTGACACGCTGGTGCAGTTCGCAGAGCCCACGTCCTAGCCAGCTGAGCAAAGCCGCGCTCTGGCTCCCACCTGCATGGAGCTCGGTGGAGGCCATGCAGTGTGGATTCTCAACTGCACCTCAGGAGGTTTCCGTCAGCATCTACGCACGACGGGTCAAGTGCACGACCACTGCTCGAAGGTCATGTCCACCCTTCAGGAGAGGCAAGACAAGAGGCCCGCCGGACAGAGTGTTGTCCGGCGGGTCCACTTGTTCCCACTACCGCAGAACGCTAGCAATCAGCACGACCAGCGCCAGCAGAATCACGACGCCAGCGATGATCAGCGCGATCGCACCTGCTGGCACCTCGATGCCGAGAAACAACACCAAGGCGACTGCCAGCACCACGAGTGAGACGAGGATGAGCGGAAGCGCCCACCACCCGCCTTCACACGGCTCATGGCCGCGCATTCGGCGCCTGCGGGGGGCAATCAGCAAGGGAATGATCCACCCCATCTTCTTCTCACCTCCTTTGTGATCACTTCCAGTCTACCACGGATCGCCCATTCTGTCCTGAAATGGCGCTGACAGGTGGCCGACTTCCCGCCGACCGCCTCCTCAGGTTGACCGTAGGCTGGTTCGCTGTATTGGGAACAGAATCCTTGCTGGCCCTGCCACGTCCGTGGCAGCATTCCCACGACGCCAGCAGTGTCCGATCGGTTTTGCACAACCTTCACCTCATCTCCACAATATCTCCACAACTTGAGCGTATAATGGGAGCAGCGAAGGGTGCACGCTGAGCCTCATGCCTCTCTGGCCAAGTGATGCTGACAAGGCCAGGTGCATACCTCCATGGACAGAATAAGAGTGGTTTCTGTCGCCTGGCTCGTCATCGCCGGCGCAGCTGATGGCGTCACGCAGTGGAACGGCCGCAGCCCGCGCGCACATGGCAATCTGAGGAGCCTGC
The DNA here is from genome assembly GCA_041549915.1 of Anaerolineae bacterium. Taxonomy (GTDB): domain Bacteria; phylum Chloroflexota; class Anaerolineae; order UBA2200; family UBA2200; genus JBFEPU01. The sequence continues at coordinate 2,087 of JBFEPU010000236.1, forward strand.
CATTCGCACCATCCTTGTGCAGGGCGGCAGCCTCATGCTCACCGCCGACGGGTCCGCAGCTGCTGTCGGGCGTGAACCCCCGAGGCGCGAAGTCAGGGGATGGGCCAATCCTTTGGCAAGCAGGTCAGGCAGGTGTGGCAATTGGCCCTTGATCGGACCACTCACCGAGCGAGCAGTGACCAAGCCTCACGGATGGCAGGACGGTCTTCTTGCCAGCCGGTGGTTTCATGTGCTTGATGGTATAATGCCGCGAGGGGCTTACCACAGGAGCGACTGAGAGCGATTGACGGATGGCACAGCGGATACTGGTAGTAGATGACGATCGCAACATCGTGCGGTTGGTGCGCGCCTACCTGGAACAGGCTGGCTACCAGGTGTCTGTCGCCTATGACGGTGATACAGCACTGCGCTTTCTGCGGCACGACCGGCCGGATCTGCTGGTCCTGGACCTGATGTTGCCCAACCGCGACGGGTGGGAGGTGACCCGCATTGTGCGCGGCGACGCGAACCTGGTCGGAACGCCAATCATCATGCTGACCGCGCGGGTCGAGGACCAGGACAGGATCGTGGGCCTCGAGATTGGTGCCGACGATTATGTTACCAAGCCCTTCAACCCGCGCGAGGTGGTGGCTCGCGTTCGCGCCGTGCTGCGCCGCGCAAAAGGAGAGCCGACTCTGCCCAAGGTAATCCAGAGTGGACCACTGTTGATCGACCTGGAGCGCTACGAGGTGCAGGTCGACGGCCAGCCGGTGCAGCTAACCCCGACGGAGTTCAAACTGCTGCAAGTACTGGCTGAACACCCCGGCCATGCCCTGACTCGCCTGGAGCTCATCGAGAAAGGGCTGGGCTACGCATATGAAGGGCTGGAGCGCACTGTGGACAGCCACATCAAGAACCTTCGCCACAAGCTGTCCACCGAGGGCGGGCCCAGCGACCTGATCGAGACGGTGTTCGGCGTGGGTTACCGCCTGCGATCTGAGCCCCCACAGGTGGGCGGAGAAGACACATGAACCGACTGTGGGTACAATTGACCCTGGCCTTTGCCGTGGTGATCCTGGTCACAGCTGGCACTGTTGGCGTGCTGGCCAATCTGAGAGCTGGTGAGGCATTCCGCCTCTATCTGTCTTACAGCCCAGGGGACCTCTATGAACCCCTTTTGGAGGGCCTGTCGGCCTACTTTCAGATGCACGGTACGTGGGAGGGCGTGGAGTCGCTCCTGCAGGTCATGCCGCTGATGCGAGAGCCTATGATGGGCAGGAGACGCAGCTTCACCTTCCCCGAAGAGCGCAGTCCCCAGGTCGTGCTGGCAGACCACAAGGGCCTCGTACTCTACGACCGTTTGGGCCCTGATCTGGTTCGACGTCTGACTCGCGACGAGGAGGCCGCGGCTCTAGATATCTTGGTGGATGGCAACGTGGTCGGCCGTCTGGTAATAGCCTGGCCGATGGAGTCTGCGATTTTGGGTCCGCTAGAGCAGCGCTTTGTAGCCCGTCTGCGACAGCTCCTGGCGATTGGTGCAGCTCTGGCCGGCGGGTTGGGCCTGGTACTCGGCCTGGCTCTCAGTCGGAGCCTGACCGCTCCACTGCAGCGGCTGTCAGGTGCTGCCCGCGCCCTGGCTGCGGGCGATCTTGCGCAGCGCGTCGAAGTGACGGGAAGTGCCGACGTGGCCGATGTAGCACAGGCGTTCAATGAGATGGCGGAGGGACTGGAGGAGGCCGAGCGGTTGCGGCATAACCTGATCGTCGATGTGGCACACGAGCTGCGCACCCCGCTGAGCGTGCTGCAGGGCAACCTGCAGGCCATCCTAGACGACGTGTACCCGCTGGACAGAGCAGAGATTACGCGCCTCTACGATGAGACTCGGCTTTTGAGCCGACTGGTGGACGACTTGCGCGAGCTGGCCTTGGCCGATGCCGGCGAGCTGCGCCTCAACCTGCAGCCCACTGATGCCGGCCGGGTGGTGCAAGCGACCGCAGAAAGCCTGTCTCCAGCTGCTCAGGCTCAGGGGGTCGCCTTGACAGCTGAGGTCCGCGGCATCCTTCCCCTGATCCAAGCGGACCCCGACCGGCTGGCGCAGGTGCTGCGAAACCTGCTGGTGAACGCGCTCCGGTATACGCCGTCCGGCCAATCCGTGACAGTGACTGCCTCCCCCGTTACTGGCGCCGTGGAGTTCGCCGTCGTGGACACCGGGGAGGGCATCGCCGCCGAAGACCTCCCGCATATGTTTGAGCGCCTATGGCGGGCCGATCGATCTCGGACCCGGGATGAGCATTGGGCGGGAGGCTCGGGGCTGGGACTCTCCATCGCCAAGAGTCTGGTGGAGGCGCAAGGCGGGCGCATTTGGGTTGAAAGCAAGCCGGGCGAGGGAGCGACGTTCCGCTTCACAATACCCTCGGTACAACAGGAATGAAACCCTCCTCTGGTCGCTAATGGAATGTTGCCGCCCGGCCCAAAGAGTGCGGGACCTTTGACACAGCACGCGGGCGATGCGGTCCTCAGGGCGAATCACATCCCTCTAGTGATGGCCATCGAGAGTCGACGCGCGACGTGGAAGAGAACCGATTTCAGCCCCTCGGCTGCGTTTGACCACGTTCTCCGCTTGGAGCCTTTCGGAGATGGCCGCCAGGCCGAGGAATTCTAACACTTCTCTAACACTAC
>JBFEPU010000237.1:0-4690 GCA_041549915.1 Anaerolineae bacterium
GACTGCAGTCCCACAACGGCGAACCAAAAGTTGATCCAGCGTCTCATCATCCTGATCCTCCACCTAGTGCCCATCCGAAAACCCGGCTGAGGCAGCTCCCACGCCGCCGGGCTGCGGGGCGTACCCCTCCATGGAGCGGAGAGATGGTACGCGAGGAGCCCGGCATGCTGTTTTCGGATGGGTGCTCACTGCTAAAACGGCTGCATGGGCCCGTAGAAGGGCACGCGCACGACTTCACCCTCCTCCAGCCCGCCGGTGATCTCGATGTCGATGCCGTCGCTGATGCCTACCTCTACAGCGCGACGCTCTGTCTTCTGGCCCTTGACTACAAAAACATGGGGCCCTTCCGCATCCCGCTGCACTGCCATTGCGGGGACGATCAACACGTCCTCTTTGCGCAGCAGGGGCACACCGACCGTAGCGCCCATCCCAATGCGCAGAGGTAGGGCACTGGGCTCAAAGGTCACTTTCAGATCGAACAGCGTGAGGCCGTTCTCATAGGTGCCGAACCCGGGGATTTCTCCTAGAACGCCTGTCAGCGTCTCCCCGGGGAACGCATCGAAGGTCAGCTGTACCTCTTGGCCGGCAAGCACTTGTGTCACATCGACCTCGCTGAGCCGCGCCAAGATGTAGGTCGATGATGTGTCGACGACGGTTACCAACACCGTTCCGGGGGAAACGACCATTCCGGGATATGCATTGACCTGCTCAACCATGCCATCGAAGGGAGCGACTAGGGTCGCTTCAGCAACAGCTGCTTCGGCATCGGCAACCCTTCCCTGCAATTTGACGATCTTCGCCTGTGCGCTGGCCACCTCGGAGTCGGGCGCGCCTTGATCCAGGGCCTGCAACTGAGCCAGAATCGCCTGCACCTCAGCCATGCCTTGTTTCACCGCTGCCTCGCGTGTCAAGCGTTCGGCATCCGAACTCCCCATCGCGATCTCCTGTTCGAGATCTCGGAGCCGGCGCTCAGCAAGGACGACCTGGAACTCTGCCCCCCGGATTTCCATCTCGTACTGCAGCTTGGCTTGGGCCAGTGTCTCGCTTTTGGCCAGCATGTCGTTGCGCAGGATGAGCTCCATGTCCCGATCCTGCTCGCTCGGGTTTTCGATCAACACATAGGGCCCATGTTTGACTTCCGCTTCGTTGTAGATGACCTGCAGCTGGTCGAGCTGCTGCCGCCGCTCCTTGCTGGTGCGAAGGACTTCCAGTTCGAGCACAGCCTGCGCCAGATCGGCTTTCGCCTGTGTGCGGTCTGTCTCCGGCGTGTTCTTGCCGGCGACAAAATCCTGCAGATCGCGTTGGGCTTGATCCAGCGCTGACCTGGCCTGTCGCAACTGCTCCTGCAACAAGATCCGCCTAGCGAGGTCGCTGCCTTCGACAAGGTCTTCCAGTTCGCGACGTGCCGTCAGGAGATCGTTGCCCAGCTTGGCCAGTTCGCGCTGCAGGGGGTTCGCGTCCAGCTGCAGCAGTGTTTGCCCAGCCTGAACGTCCAGGCCAGGAAAGACAGGGGTGTCAACCACCTGTCCCTGGGCCAACTGAAGTGCCAGCTTGGCTTCACGGCCTGGCTGGATGCTGCCATATAGCCGAAGCATCTTGGTGATGGGACCGCGTTGCACCGGCACGTCCCGTGTACCACTACCTATGGGGACGGGGCGGGCGATATATGTTGGCTGTATCAAGCTGCCCAGTTCGCGGTAAAAGGCCACCGCCAGCACGGCGACCAGTACCAATACCGTCAGTCCGACAATGATGGCCAGGCGGCGCGGGCTGAGCCCGCGAACTGTGGTTTGCTCGTCTTCCATGAGTGTGTCCTCCTTGGGCGTTGCGCCTACCTCAGAATCTCGGGGCGATCCCAGAAAGCTTGTCCCGATGAAAAGAGCGGAACCAGCACCTTCTGACCTTCGCTCAATCCAGACAGCACCTCTGCCACAATGCCGTCATTCAGCCCGATCTTGACCCGCTGTTCACGGGTCTTGCCGTCGTCGCCAACCACTCTGACCAGGATGTCATCCGGTGTGAGGTAGACAAGGGCTGCCGTCGGGACGGTCAGCACGTCCCACTGTTCCCCGATGATGGCGCGCGCGTTGGCCCACATTCCGAGGCGGACGTCGACGCCCTCTCCTTCGAAGGACGTCTCCACCTGGTAGTAGCTCACGCCGCCCTGGCTCTGACCACCGGGCGGAAGTGAGAGCACCGTGCCGGAATAGAGTTCGCCGGGGTATGCATCGAAGGTGATGCGGACGCTCTGGCCGACCGCGAGCTTGGGGATATCTACCTCGTTTACCTGTGCCTGAACGCGCAGGTCGTCCAGGTCAGCCAGTAAGAACAGGGAGTCGGAGGCCTGTACCTGCTGGTTGGGCTGCACCTGGACCGCGAGGATGATGCCGTTGAAAGGTGCGCGCAAGCTTGCCGCATCCACGGCGGCCCTGGCTCCCTCGACCTCGGCCAGCGCGGCTTCGTAGGCTGTTTTGGCTGCCTGCACCGCCTCGCTATCCACGCCCACCTTCAAGTCTTCGAGTCTTCGGGTGGCTTGCTCAAGGTTGGCCACCGCCTGCTGGCGGGCGAGGAACGGTGCATTGGTCGGATCTTCCTCTCCTGACTGGGCTCGCGCCAGGCTGGTCGTGGCCTTGGCCAGTTCGACCTCCTGTTTCTGGACCTCGTCTTGGGCCGCCTTCAGTGCCTCCTCGCGGCTGGCAAGGTACCTGTCGAGGTCCCTCTGGACCTCGACCAGCCTCTCCACTGCCCGCACCCGCCGGTCGTCGTCTGGTCGCAGATCACGCAGCGTGCGCTGATAGAAAGCCAGGTCATACTCCAGGGACCGTATGGCGGACTGGTTGGCGCCAAGTTCGGTCAAACGCAGCTGATCGCGCGCCACCTGCAGCGCTACTTCAGCATCATCGACCGCCTCCTGCAAGTACACGATGCCAAGCTGCTGTGCCAGGGTCCACTCCACCTCTGCTGAGGCCAACTGTGCCTCGGCGCTTGCCAGGTCAGCCTCCGCTTCAGCCAGCTCGATCTCACCTGCCTGCCGTTGTGCCTCGTCCAGAGCAGCCTGCGCCGCTTCCAGGTCAGCCTCTGCTTCGCGCAGCTTGCGGTCCAGAGCGCTGGTGTCCAGGCGCAGCAAGACCTGTCCCGCCTCTACCGACTGGCCCTGGTTCACGAGCAGGTCTACGACGCGTCCGCCAGCCATGCCCATGGTCAGCCAGCGCGAGTTCACGGCCACAACCGGGCCCGACATCACCACTACGTTGGCAATCGTACCCCGTGTGACGGTGGCGGTGGAGTAGAGGGCCTCCACATCATCTGAGGTGTCGCCCTGGCAGCCGACCAGGAATGTCGCAGCAGCGATCGCAAGCAGGGCAAGGTGTCTCCAACGGTTATGCATATCCATGCTATGAATCCTCCATTCCTCAAAAACGCGGCACCAGTCGCCGCATCGCCCGCGCATCTAGAATTGGCAGGAGCGGCGTGGCCGCAACTACCCCCGGCTCGGAGAAGCAATCCTGTGTGGGACTGCATTCCGCGTCCTCAGTCCAGATCGTTGGCTCAGCTCTCCATGTAGGCTTGTGTTGCGTCACACCAGCTAGACCCTGACTGGTGGCAAGTCTCCAAAAGTAAAGGCCTCCTAGACCGACACGAGTGCTGTCGAACGTGTTCGGGCTGGCGACCTGCTCACTGAAACTGAGGGCTACAGGTGTGGCTGTTGCGGTCCAGTCACATGACGGGCCAGGCAGTTTGCCTGCGGGAGCGCCATCGCTGCTGAACGGATATGGGTCAGACCACTGCGCCTCAAAGGCTAGCTTCTCATGCTTTCCTGCGTATTATCGAGAAAATGGTCGTGTAATGCAAGTGTGCTGCAACCCAACCCCGGGCGAGCGAGCATAGACCGGCTGCGTCAGTGAAGCCATGGCCGGTGCGACAGGCTGGCTCTGGTCCGTGCGACAGCTGCCTGGCCTGGCAAACCGGACCTAGGGCCTCGGCAGCCCGTGGACCGTCCCAAAGACAGAGACATGCACCAGGCGCGTCTCGTGGAATGTGGATGAATCGGAGGGCAACAACCCGCATGCGTACTCAATGGTTGCGGCGTAGCCGGTCAGCTCACGCTGCAACGTCTTGACTCCGCAGCCCTCGCATTGGAATCCGCAGCCATCGACGACGTCCTGCCAGGCAGCCCTGAACTCGTCCACAACACGTCTCTCCGCGTATTGTTGCGTCAGCCATGGCGCCCATACGAGTCCGATAACGAGAGCGAGAAAGACGACAGCGGGAATGATTCGCTTGTCCACTTCACTCCTCCTTGCGATCGACGCCTGGCTAATGTCTCGGTCGGGCGCGCGTAGACGGCCTCAACCCAGGCGCGCAGGGCGCTGATTTCGCTCTGTACCAGCTGCTTCTCGCAGTGCGCGGCATGGCGTCTGAGCATTATGGACGTATCCCTCCCGGCTGTGGTTCCTCGGCCCTGCCCCGCGCGGTGTCGTTGCTCGTGCCTATGGCAGCCGACACCAAAGACCTGCCGATTCTCTGCTGGCAGCGACTGGCAGTGCTCAGGGAGCAGGCTGTGCGGCGCAGCTGGCCACCGTCATATCGTTGTTCCGATGATGTGTCTCGCATGCTCCGTCGCCGATGCGCACCCGAATCTGAAAGAAGCCATCAGCCGTCTCCTCACGATCTGACTCGTCAGCCGGAA
>JBFEPU010000238.1:0-4689 GCA_041549915.1 Anaerolineae bacterium
AGATCGCTGATCTGCTGCCCTACGCAGGTCAGCGCGTGGCACTGCGCATCGGCGTGTACAACGATGGCCAGGGCGTCACTGCGGTCTATCTCGATGATGTGGAGCTGTGGGTAGGGGGCTAGCCCGTCGCGGGTTGCGGGTAACGGGTGGCGCGCAGGTGCGCATGCGGCCAGCGGGTTGCATTGGCGACCGGTTCTTGGGATGCGGAAATGGACTATCGCAAGAGCAGGGCTTGGCAGAGAGCAGATGACCTTACCGTGCAGGTCTATGAGGCAAGCAGGAAGCTCTCAAAGGAGGAGGTGTATGGCTTCACCGCACAGATTCGCCGCGCCGCCATATCTGTGGCAGCGAACATCGCAGAAGGATCTGGCAGGTCCACCAAGAAGGACTTTTCGCATTTCCTGTACCAAGCGCGTGGGTCGTTGCGCGAGGTCGAGTACTATGTGCATCTGGCACAGCGCCTGAGCTACCTGGATGATGAAACGACGAACAGGCTGAGGACAGCTGTGAACGAGACAGGTCGGGCACTTTATGGTCTCATCAATCACTGGAAGGAACGGGAGACAGATACGATCTAAGCAGGGCAGCGTTGGCGTCGCCCAAGATTGAGCCGCCTGTCGTGCTGATGGGCACTGTGCGGCCGGCGCCGGGCCTTGGACGACTCACTGAGAGCTTCCCATGCAGCTGGCGGCTCGCCACTCGTGACCCGCTACTCGCCACCCGCTACTCGCTACCCGCCACCCCCCTCATGCTCAATCCGATCCGCCCTCGCTCTTTATCTACGCTGATCACGCGGACGCGGACGATGTCGCCGACGGACAGTACGGCGTAGGGGTCGCGCACGTACTTCTCACCCATCTCGGAGACGTGTACCAGCCCGTCCTGCTTGACGCCGATATCCACGAACGCGCCAAAGTCAACCACATTGCGCACTGTGCCACTGACCACCATGCCTTCCCGCAGGTCATCGATGGTCAGCACATCACGGCGCACAATCGGCCCGGGGAGACTGTCGCGGGGGTCGCGCCCCGGCCGAACAAGGTCGTCAAGGATGTCCGTGAGCGTGAGCACGCCGACCTCCAGCACCTCTGCCAGTTCCTCGATCTGATGCTCGCCACGGAACGCTTGCACACGATCCGACAGATCTGGCTCGTTGCCCTGAACATCTATCAACTCCAGCAGAGACTGCACAACGGCGTAGGACTCGGGGTGGATCGCCGTCCGATCCAAGGGGTTGGGCGCGTCCGGGATGCGCAGAAAGCCTGCCGCCTGCTGAAAGGCCTTGGGGCCCACTCCACTCACCGCCAGGACCTCATCACGCGCCACGAATGCCCCTTCTTGCTCTCGCCGTCTGACCAGGGCCTGCGCTGCCCGCGCGCTCAACCCAGCCACGTGCTGCAGCAGCGCTGCAGACGCCGTGTTCAGGTCCACGCCCACATAGTTGACCACGGACTCAACCACGACATCCAGAGCTTCGCGCAGTGCCTTCTGCTCCACGTCGTGCTGGTACAGTCCAACGCCGACGGAGCGCGGGTCGATCTTCACCAACTCGGCCAGTGGGTCCTGCAGCCTTCTGGCAATGGAGATGGCCCCGCGCATCGACACATCCAGATCCGGGAACTCCTCGCGCGCCAGCTTGGAAGCGGAGTAGACGCTGGCACCGGCCTCGCTGACGATGGCATAGTGCACGTCCACACCGCTGTCAATGAGTTCGGCAACCAGCTTCTCCGTCTCGCGCGAAGCGGTGCCGTTACCGATGGCGATGACCTGGGCGTGAGTCTCCATCACCAAGCCGCGCATGGATTCCAGCGCTTCCTCCCAGCGGGACTGTGGCTGGTGTGGGTAGATGGTGGTGCCACTGAGGAACTTGCCGGTCTCATCTACCACGGCCACCTTGCAGCCGGTGCGGTAGCCAGGATCAACACCCATCACCCGCACACCGCGCATGGGCGGCTGGAGAAGCAAGTGGCGCAGATTGGTGGCGAACACCTTGATAGCGTGCTCCGCGGCCTGATCTGTACGCAGCCTGCGGACCTCACGCTCGATGGAGGGCGCGATCAGACGGTCGTAGCTGTCCTGAAGTGCCTCCTCAAGCTGACCGCTGAAGATGGAGTCAGCGTTGGGCACGAACCGGCCGAGGATGTGGAACAGGGCTTCGTCTTCGGGCAGCTCCACCCACACACGCAGCACCTTCTCCTCCTGCCCGCGGTTGATTGCCAGCAACCGGTGCGGCGGAACGCTGCGCAGCGGCTCCTGATGGTCGTGGTAGAGTTGGTACTTGTTCTCCTGGTCCGCGCCCTCCTCGGTGAGTGAGGTGGTCAGGATACCGCGCTCGAAGGTCAGCTGGCGCAACGCGCGCCGTACGTCGGCATTCTCGGACACTGCTTCGGCCACGATATCGCGGGCGCCGGCGTAGGCGTCCTCCACGCTGGGCACGTCTTCGCTCAGGAAGGGCTGCGCATGCTCGGCAAGCGTGCCGGTGGTGACGTCCTGGGCGAGGAGGAGCTCCGCAAGTGGCTGTAAACCCTTCTCGCGGGCGATCATGGCTCGCGTTCGACGCTTGGGCTTGTACGGCAGGTAGAGGTCCTCCACCTCTTGCAGCGTAGCTGCTCTGGAGATAGCAGTCTGCAGCTCAGGCGTCAGCTTGCCCTGGTCGGCGATGCTCCTCAGCACCGTGGCCTTCCGTTGGGCTAGCTTGCGCAGATAGGACAGCCGCGATTGCACGCTGCGTATCTGCTCCTCGTCCAGGCCACCGCTGGCCTCCTTGCGGTAGCGAGCGATGAAGGGAACGGTGTTGCCATCATCGAGCATTTGGGCAGTGTGGACCACCTGATCGTGGCGCAGGCCGAGTTCGGCGGCAATTGTGGCAAAGATAGAGGATTCGGGCATAGTGACTCCTCACGTAGTCTGCACATCACAAGTATACTCGACGGACTGTGGCCCGCGAAACGAAGGGGCATACGAATTGACAGTTAATCCAAAGTGTGGTATATCACAGTCACCTCACGTGGTGGAGTGGAGGGCGAATTGGCGGTACCTGTTGTGTCCGTGGTGGGCCGATCCAACGTCGGCAAGACCACGTTCATAGAGAGGCTAATCCGCGAGCTCAAGCGCCGCGGATACCTGGTCGGCACCATCAAGCACTATAAGCATGAGTTTGAGATTGACCAACCGGGCAAAGACAGCTGGCGCCATGTGCAGGCCGGCAGTGATGTTGCCGTGATCGCTTCTCCGCACAAGATGGCACTTGTCCGCAGGCTGGACGCTGAGCTGCCGTTGGAAGAGATTGTGGCGTCGATGCCCGAGGTGGACATCATCCTCACAGAGGGCTACAAGCATGAAGACAGGCCCAAGATCGAGGTGGTGAGGCAGGCGGTCGTGACCGAGTTGGTCTGTGCGCCAGAGGAGCTGCTCGCTTTGGTCACCGACCAGCCCTTTGCTGCAGCAGTGCCCCAGTTTGGCCTCGACGATGCGGCCGGAGTGGCCGACCTGCTGGAGAGCACGTATCTGTCGGCAACGGTGCGTTCGGCTTTGACAACAGGGAGAGAGGGCTATGCCTAGGGTAATCTGCTATCAGACCGATTGCCTGCACAACACCGATGGCCGCTGTCGTGCTGACGAGATCGAGTACGATCCGGTTGACGGGTGCCTGACCTTGGAGCCACGCCTGGAGGTTCTGGAGTCGGATGACAGCGACGAGGAAGACTGGGCTGGGAGAAGGCAGCCGCCGGAGTGGTGATGCCGGACGTGCCGCCCGCTGCGGCGGGTGAGCAGCGAGATTTGCGTTCTGTGTCAACTCATGTATAATGACTGTAGTTACGGCGTGGTGGGTGTAGCTCAACGGGCAGAGCACTGGTCTGTGGAACCAGGCGTTGCGGGTTCGAATCCCGTCACCCACCCTGGTGGAGGGTGAGGAGCGTGGAGCGGGGGTGCTCGCGCTCTTCTTTGTTTGTACGAGAGTTGCCTGTATTCGTAGGGAGCAGAGCATGGAAGTGATCGAACCGCGGCTACCAAAGGGCATGCGGGACATCCTGCCCAAACAGATGGTCTTGCGGCAGCGGATTCTTGGCATCGTGGAGCAGACATTCGCCGAGTTCGGCTTTGAGCCGCTTGTCACGCCGGCAGCGGAGCTCACCGACATTCTGCTGGGCAAGTACGGAGCAGATGCCGAGAAGCTGATCTTCTTCGTGCAACACCCCGGTGGGAAGGAGGAGCTGGCCTTGCGCTATGACCTGTCGGTACCCTTGAGCCGGGTTGTGGCGCAGTACCCTGACCTGCCGAAGCCTTTCCGTCGCTACCAAATCGCACCGGTGTGGCGAGCCGAGCGTCCGCAACGCGGACGGTATCGCGAGTTCTGGCAGTGCGATGCGGACATTGTGGGGTCGGCAAGCATGCTTGCCGATGCAGAGATCGTGGCGCTGATCCATGCTGTCCTGCACAGGCTGGGATTCGAACAGTTCACGACGGTGATCAACAACCGCAAGTTGCTGACCGGCATCGGCCACTACTCCGGTGTGCCAGAGCCACGGCTTCCCCAGCTCTATCGCGCGATCGACAAGATGGAGAAGATAGGGCTCGAGGGTGTGCGCAAGGAGCTGCGTCGGGGCCGCTTGGACGAGCGTACAGTGGATCGCCTGTGCGAGCTGCTTTGGCCTGCGGGCGGTGAGCAGGCAACTCTGGATGACCTGC
>JBFEPU010000239.1:0-4608 GCA_041549915.1 Anaerolineae bacterium
ATACCGCGGGCCGGCTGTACACTTTGCAGCAGAATGCTGATCCTGACATCTTCGAGCAGCTGGTCACCGAGTTTCGCCAGTGGATGAAAGGCAAGGGTTTCCAGGACAAGCCGCTCATCATCTCCGAGTACGGCGTACTGATGCCCTGGTACCACTTGGCACACGACGAACCCACGGGCGATCAGAGGGTCATCACTTTCATGCGCCGGACCTTTGACTTCCTGGTCAATGCCAAGGACCCGGCGTTGGGCTACCCGGAAGATGACTACCGTTTGGTGCAGCAGTGGCTGTGGTATAGCCTGAACGACCGGCCGTTTGATGAGACATCGGGCTTGGGCTTTAATGGCGGCTTGTTCAGCTATCAGGATCCGACGCGGATGACCAAGTTTGGCCGGGCCTTTCGTGACTATATGCGTGAGCTGCTGGGCTATCCCCCAATCCCCCGCATCCTATTGCCGGTGATCACGCGGCGTGTTTCCGGGGGCTGACGGAGGCTTGCGGTGCGCTGGACGGCGGACTGTCCTCGGTCAGCATACCCGGGGCCGGCAACAGCTGTGCAAGGTGCTTTTGGTCGTTCGGCTGATCTGCGGGGCGCCCCCGGCAGGTGCGCGCACACGCGCTGTGGCATGCCCCACGTCTGAGGCCACCTTCGCGCAACCAGCGGCCACACGGAAGCTCCGCCGGGCAGCGGGGATCGGCTTCAACCCCTGCGCCATCGAGCTGGCGTGGCAGGTTTGCCCGACAGGGCACGTTTCGTCTCCAGGCAAGACTGCTTCCGGCTCTCTGAACGTTCGATAGGAGGAGTTGCATGAGGTTTCGCGGATCCCCTCTCCTGGGCACTTTGGCGCTGATCTTTGTCTTGTGCTTGTCCGCCGTTTGGCCGTCCTGGGCCATGCCGGGGCAGAGCGCCCTGCGACAGACGGTTCCCACACGTGTGCCAACGGCGACTGACACGCAGACGCCGGGAGAGGGACCTGTGCGGCCCCAAGGCACACCCTTGCCGGCATTGCCACCGCAGATCACTTCGCCCGCGGAGAACGCAGTGGTCAGGGGGATCGTCCCAATAATGGGCACCGCTGTTGGTCCTGAGTGGTGGAAGTATGAGGTGCACTGGGGCCCGGAGCCAGACCCCGTCGAACAATGGGCGCCCATTGGTGTGGTGCACGAGGAGCCGGTGATCGACGGACTGCTCGAAACCTGGGATACAGCAGCAATCTCCGATGGCACGTACATCCTGCGACTTCGGATTGTCAACATTACAGGGAATTATCTCGATATCTTCGTTCGCGGCATAGTGGTCGCCAATGCCCAGCCGCTAGAGACCCCAACGCTCGCGGAGCAACCCTCGCCCACGGCGACGCCTACGGACACATCCCCGCCGGCTGCAGCGACACCTGTTCCGGCCACAGACACCCCTGAGCCGCCAACTGCGACACCCGCTCCGCCGACGAACACGCCCGTGCCACCTACTGCGACTCCTCCCCCACCGGCAGCCACTGCTACCGCAGCGCCCACGCCAGCTGCAAGAGCTCTTGGCTCAGCGTCGGCCATCGGAATCCTCGTGGCCGCAGCTGCGGCCTTGTCGGTGATCTACCTGCTCTTTGTGCGCAAGAGGCAATAGCTCGGTCTCTGGCGCAAAGGAAGAGGTCTGTGGCAGGCGCTCCTTGGTACCGGCGCGTCCTTGTCTAATAGCTGGAGACAGGGTCAGCACTGAGAGGCGCACTTGCTTCCCCACGGTGAGCCGGTCCGCTGGCGCTACCTCAGAAAGTCGAAGGGGGTTCCGTCTGCAGGCGGTAGAGCAACTCCTGCTCTTCGAAGCGGTACCGGTCCATCAAGCCTGGGTCTGGATCGGCAAGGAAGATGGAATATCGCTCCGCATTGGCTTCTATCAGCCACTCAAGCGGCATCGACCCATCCGTGGAGCCAGGGGGAAAAGCCAGCCACGGGTAGCTCTGGCGCAGCCCGGCAACGTACCAGTCATATCCAAGCAGGTCCCGGTCGATCAGGGCGACCTGATCGCGCTTGGTGACAACCCGGGCGAAATACCACAGTGTAAAAGTGTGGGGGTCGGTGGCAGAGATGATGATGGAGCCATCGGGAACCTGCGAGAACACTTGCGAGCCATAGTCGTGGGCGCTGTAGTCGTTGCGCAGGTCCACATGTGGCAGGTTCATGGTCAAAGAGATCAGGGGCAGCGATAGAAGTACGACGCACAGTAAGGCAGTTGCGAGCGATGCCCATTTGCTTGGCAAATGGAACGCGGTGTGCAACGCGTGCTGAGCCCCTTGAGCGATCCACAGCGCGGACAGGGCATAGACCGGCAGCAGATACACATACGAGTCGGTGGTGTTGTAGCCGATGGCATAGATGCTGTAGCTGCCGAAGGTCAACAGCAGGGTGACGAACTGCCTTGGCAGCCGCCGGGAATGTTGCCAGGCTCCGAGCAGGACAAGTGCGGTCCCTGCCACACCAAACTGTTGCCTCAGTAAGCCTGCCCAGGCCAGCAGTCGCTCGGCCCAGTATGCCCTCGGCAGGGCCAGCAGGTACTGGCGGTAGATTCCGCCGCTGATCATCCACCAGAAGCCACGCACGGTTTTGGGATTGCCCCAATTAAGAAGAGGTTGGCTTCCGGCGCGCAACGGTAGGTAAGCATAGATGGACAGCCCCAGCAAGAAGGCAGCCACCACGCGCATCCACTGTGTGCCCTTTAGCATGCGCTGGCGGAAGATTGCGATGCACTGGGCAAGCACGAGTGGTGCGCTGAAAGCCATGGTCAGGTGATTACCCAGGCTCAGACCGTATATCCACGCCAACAGCATCAAGGTGTGGAATACGCGAGCATGGCTGCTGGAATCCGCAGGTTGCTCTGCTAGCTTTGTGTCGAGTCGAAGCCACAGGTACAACGTCGTCGCGAAGAACAGGCAGTTGAGTGCGTACACCTCGGTGATCAAGGCTTGTGACCAGAAGATGCGTGAAGTGGCCAGCAGCAGGGCGCCACAAGCCGCTGCCACCCTCGCATACGCCTGTGACTGCAGTAGCGCCTCACATGCCTGGTAGACCAACCCGATGGTGAGCGCAGCGGAAACCGCAGACAGCAGGTTCATGCGATAGGCAACATCACCAAAGGGCAACAGCGTAAACACCTTTCCCAGCAGCATGTAGGTGGGATATCCGGTGGGGTGCGGGATGCCCAGCGTGTACGCTGCTGTGATCAAGTCTCCCGCATCGTAGCCATCGTGTTCCCAGGTTATGGTCGGGGCCAAGGTGTAAGCGTAGAGCATTAGGGCGAGGGCAGACAGCAGCAGGGGCAGTGCGAGCCTTGCGCGGCCGATCCGGGCCTTGATCATTGAGTCATCTCCATCTGTCTGTCCGCCTGCTGAGTCCGCTGATTGTAGCCCAGCGTAACCGAAAAGTCCAAGCTCAAAGCGTCTTGCGCCAGGTGCTGAATCTGAACCTGGGGACAGCGGTCACTTTGCTGGAGCCGATGCCTTGCAGCGGCCTGAGCCCGTGAGGGCACTGTGGGCAGAGATCAAGGGTGCCTCCGATGGGCCTGTTGCGGCATCCGCGCGCAGTTTCACAACTGTGCGGCACGGTCCATCGTATCCTGCACCTGCTGTAGTTGACGTCAGAGCAGGGCTCATACGGTGGTGCGTCTGTATGAGCCCGGACACAGCGAGCCAGAACTTTGCTGCGCAGCCAATTCGAGTATACTTAGTCAGCTGGCTGCTCCTACATGTACCAGTTTGCTTCCTTCGTGCCTATGGACAAGCTGATCATCTTTACCGATCTTACATCGCGTACTGTACCCAGCATCCTTACTGAGGCGACGCTGCAAGCGGCGCTCAACCGCGGTGACATCGACCTCGCAGGTGTTTGCGTCCCCAACCTTCAGGACTACCGCCGGCTGCTGCTCCGCCACGCACGGGGCGTTATCGGAAGGAAGGTCCAGTGGCTTTTTAATGACCGTCCAAAGCAGACGTTTGCTGTACCCTTGCCAATCAACATGGAGCGCTTGGCTCGCCGTCATGGTTTTCAGGTCCTCGAACCTCCGGACCAGGACATCAATCAGCCCCAGTTCATCGTGCACCTGAAGACGTCCGTTAGACCCACAATCGCCCTCTCTTACTACTTTCCCCGGAGATTCAGTCCTGCGTTGCTTGACGTCTTTGAGTACGCCGCCAATTATCACAATGGTCTGCTCCCGAAGTACAGGGGTCGAAAGGCCACAAACTGGTCGGTCTACCACGGCGACAGAGAGACCGGCTTCACCTTTCACCGCATGAGTGAGGCTCTCGACGAAGGGCCCATACTGCTTCAGGGTATGGTAGCTATCAGGCCGGATGCCAGAATAGCTGACCTGGAGCAAGAGAAGGCGCTTGCGGCGTCGGATGATATCCCTCGCTTTCTGGAGATGCTGGTGAACCGGGAACCAGGAAGGCCGCAAGTTGGTGAGGGCAGCTACTTCTCACTGCGGGATTTCCAGCGCATCCGAAAGATCAATGATCCCTCGCAGCATTCGAGTGTCGAATTGGCAAACAGGCTGCGGGCTTTTGGCCTGCTCATCATGAACATAGGCGGAACGTGGTATGATGTCACGAGGTTATCAAC
>JBFEPU010000240.1:0-4596 GCA_041549915.1 Anaerolineae bacterium
CCCATGTACTTGCTGTTTGCCCTCCCGGCGATGTTGCTGGCCATGTGGGCGCAGATGCGCGTGCGCGGTGCCTACAACAGATACCTGCGCGTGGGTAACAGGCGCGGCGTCACTGGCCTCCAGGCTGCCCAGCATCTGATCCGGGCGCAGGGTCTGGCGGATGTCAAAGTCGAGGGCGCACGGGGGCAGCTGACCGATCACTACGACCCTCGCAGCAAGACTCTGCACTTGTCACAGAGCGTGGCCAATAGTAGTTCGGTGGCTGCTCTGGGCATCGTCGCCCACGAAGTGGGCCATGCGGTGCAGGACAAGACCAACTATGGCCCGCTGCGGCTGCGTTCGGGCATCGTGCCAATGGTGCAGGTCAGCGCGTTCCTGGGGCCGCTTGTGTTCTTCGGCGGCTTGCTGTTCCAGTCGACGGGCCTGGCGTGGGTTGGATTGCTCTTGTTCTCAGCCAGCGCCGTGTTCGCGCTGCTGACCTTGCCAGTGGAGAGGAATGCCAGCCAGCGTGCACTGCAGATGCTGCGCACCAATGGCTTGATCGTACAGGGCCAGGATGAGACCGGAGCCCGCAGGGTACTCGATGTGGCGTCCTGGACCTACGTGGCAGCACTTGTGCAAGTGTTGTCGACGCTGCTGTACTACGTCTTCCTGCTCAGCGGATTCTCTCGCAGGCGCGACTAGGCCAGCTTTCAGTTGCCGGTTTGGCGCGGGGCAGATCACCCGCGCCGTGATCACTCGCTTGCCCAGTCCAGCTTTGCCTGTCAGCTATGGATTGGAAAAGCGAAGCGGTCAGACGTGGGCAAAGAGTCCAACGCAATTCCAACACAGCTCTGATACCGTTCCAATGCACGTGTGGTAACGTGCTTGCAGAAAGTGCCAATGGAGGTGAAACATGGCGAGTCTGATCAAATGGGAACCATTCGGTGACCTGGTTTCCCTCCGCGATGCGATGGATCGCCTGTTCGCGGAGAGCTTCGTGCGCATGCGCGGCTTGCCAACCCTCTTCGGAGCGGAGGCCTTGGCCATTGACATGTACGAGACAGCCGACAGTGTTGTGCTCAAGACAGGCGTGCCTGGGATCGACCCGAAGGACATCGACATCACCATCACGGCTGACGTATTGACCATCAAGGGCGAGACCAAGGTCGAAGAGAAGGTGGAGAAGGAGAACTACATCCGACAGGAGCGCCGCTATGGTTCGTTCCAGCGCTCCGTGCGCCTGCCCGGCTCGCTCGTTCCCGACAAGGCGGAGGCGGCCTTCGAAAACGGGGTTCTGACGCTGACGATTCCCAAGTCCGAGGAAGCCAAGCCGAAGACGATCAAGGTGCAAGCCAAGCAGTAGGCGAACATCACACCCTGGGAACCCGTCTTCTCGCTTGTTGGCGCAGAAGACGGGTTTTCCTGTTTGCGGAGTGACTTGTGCACGATGGCAGTGCATCCGCAAGAGTGTTACGACAAGCAAAAGTGTCAATTGGCGTCCAATTGTTGACCTGTTACAATCGAATGGGTCAAAAAGCCATTGACATAGCGCCATAAACCTGCTATAATGAGAACGCACGCGAAGAAGCGCTGAAACCTTTCGGCCTCTCTTCGCGTCTATGTCCATGGCAAAGCCAAGCGTCACCCTTCTAGTGTGGGCGACTAGCTTTGGCACCCGGGTTGACCAGCTGTCTGGCAGAGCCAGCGACACCAGTCGCAGGGATCGAACAGCCAGACTGGATCGCCATGCGCCATTCCATCTCTGGCTGCCTTCGATTGGCAGCCAGAGTGAGAGAGAGATCGCTGCGTTGATTGCACGTCAGGAAGCAGAGACACTGCCAGTTCATGCCGTTCGTTCGGCTGACCCGTCGTGTACTCGTGTGTATGCAGGCGCTTGAGCAAATGGGCGAAATGCGTGAAGCGAACCTGAAACCAAAACTGAAAGCGCTGGATCCTGTGAAGGAGCTGGTAGAGAAGGCCGAAGAGCAGGGCTATCTGATGGTTGAGGACGTGCTTGAGTTCTTCCCGGAGGCGGAGAAAAGCCTGCCTCAGCTGGAAGATACGTTGATGTACCTGTACGACCAGGGCATCGAGATCATCTCTGAGGGAGCAGAGGCGAAAGAGCCCGGGGAGGAGAAAGTAGAGGAGTCCGAAGTCGAAGTGGAGGAGAAGGTGTTTGACCTGAGCGGCATCAGCAGCGATGACAGCATCAGCCTCTATCTCAAGGAGATGGCCAGTGTCCCACTGCTCAAGCCGGAGGAAGAGGTGACCCTTGCCAAGCAGCTGGAAGGTGGCAGGGCAGCGCTGCGGGAACTGGAGAGGGATGGCCACAGGCCGGCAGAGCGCGAGAGACTACTGCACGCCATAGAGGCGGGCAACACCGCACGGGCACACTTGATCAAGGCCAACACCCGTCTGGTGGTTAGCATTGCCAAGCGTTACATGGGCCAGGGCGTGCCATTCCTGGATCTGATTCAGGAGGGCAACCTGGGCTTGATGAAGGCGGTGGAGAAGTTCGACTACCGTCGAGGCTGCAAGTTCAGCACATACGCCACCTGGTGGATCCGCCAGAGCATCACGCGGGCACTGGCAGAACAAGGGCGCGTCATCCGTCTGCCATCGCATGTCGGTGACCGCATCCGCAAGGTGTACCGCACAGCACAACAGTTGGAGCAGGACAGCGGGCAGCGGCCCACGCCGCTTGAGATTGCCGACCAGATGGGGCTTGATCCATCCAAGATCCGGTGGCTGATCAAGGTCTCCCGCCGACCGCTGTCCCTGGAAAAGCCGGTCGGTGAAGAAGAGGACAGCGAGCTGGGCGAGTTCATTGAGGACGAGGACAGCCCTACTCCCACCGACTCGGTCACTCACAGCCTGTTGGAGCGAAAAATGGACGAAGTCCTGGCCACGCTGAGCCCACGCGAGGCGCGCATCTTGCGCCTGCGTTTTGGGCTGCAGGACGGCCGCTCCTACACGCTGAAGGAGGTCGGCGAGAAGTTTGGCTTGACGCGGGAGCGAATCCGCCAGATCGAGCGGGAGGCGCTGGGCCGCCTGCGACATCCGAGTCGCAGTCGGCAACTTCGCGACTATATGGCCGAGTAACCGTGGCGGACGAAGCTGCCGCTTCGTCCGCTGCGCTTTCTACGCCAATCCACACACTGACGTACAAGTGAGGGCATAGGCCGCAGCAGCAACGGCCACAAACTACTCTGTCCAGCCCGTATCCCCAGGCAGCGAAGTTACGTCTACCCATGTGGAGAAAGGTGGCAGGGAATAGGCCGTCCCTGCGCCAATCGAAGCAAGGTTCTATATCGAGAAGCGAGCGCATTGACCGTTCCATACGAAGCACAGAGGCTGTTCCATGAAAGGAGTGTTGCCATGCGCAGAAAGGCTACGCTGATCGCCGTTGTGATACTGCTCGTAGCGGTAGCGCTGCTGAGCCAGACCCATGCTGACATCAGCCATGACCCTCGCGCTCCTATTGCCATCTCCAGCGACCAGAGGCTCGAGTTCAGCCTGATTGGTAGTCGAGGCGGCGGCTTTGCCTTCTATAGCATCGAGTACCCAGGCGACGGAACGGTTGTCACCATCGAACTCGATCTTGCGCCGGGGGACTCTGTTGCCATGAACGCCGCAGGCTTTAACGTCTATGGCCCCAATGGCTACTTCATTGGCAGCGGGTCGGGGGTCAAGGACCAGCCTGGCCGCAAGCGCCTGACTTGGTCAGACTTTAACCCTGCTCGCTGGCTGATTCAGGTCTACAACTACCTGGAGCCTGTGCCGATTCTCTTCCATCTGCAGGTGAACGGCTTGCCAGAGCCGGAGCCCGTGGTTCAGCGTGCGGAGTTGTTCTCGCCAGCCGCAGCTTCAGAGTTCGCAATGGGTTTCGGCGAGCTACTCGGGGACAAAGGTGGCAGCTTCCACTACTACAAGATCGAATCCGAAGGGGATAACTCGGAGGTACAACTGTATCTGTACCACACGCCCCATAACCACCTGGTTGCACAGGGTTTTGGAATGAACGTCTACGCCCCTGAGAATGCCTTGCGAGTAGCCACTGCGATCTACGGGACCAAGTTCAGGCTGGAGCTTCCGGGCACGTACCTCGTGCAGGTGTTCAACTACCTCCACGGCGTCAACGTGCAGTACGTACTCACCCAGGAGTGAGCGGGTCTATCCCCTAGCAGCGACCCACCCATCACAGCCGCTGCGCCGTCGTGTAGAATCCCTGGCGCTCTTTGCACGACGACGGAGCGGCTGTGGTCTGCGCGACTGTCTCGCGATTGACCCCAGGCCCCAGTGGCTTCACTGCGGCAACGGTGTGCTGGTCACTTGGCCGGGCAAGGACCGCCCCACGGTGTGAGCCGCAGCCCCTTGCGCTATGCGCGATCTCCCGTCGCGACGGCGGCCATGCCGTTCGCGAGCTCATCCAAGCGCTGCCGGTCTCTTGCCACGCAGCCAGCATGTCCTTGCGTCTAGCGCCTTGATGGCCTACACTGGCTTGTGGGGCACATCGCCAAAGCTGTTGCTCCTCGCGGTGCGTTGTGACCCGCAGAAAGTCTACCGGCAGAGCCCCACCCCTTGGACGCCATGTGGGCTGCCACCCGGCAACGA
>JBFEPU010000241.1:0-4592 GCA_041549915.1 Anaerolineae bacterium
GCCTGTCCGGCCAGTTCGGGCGCTTTCACCTGTGTGTAGGTGTTGCCTACGATCAACGCGGCAACTGCCATCAGCACCAGACCGTAGGGCGCAGCATATCGCGCCAGGCGTGCCAGCGTGGCACTGACGCGGCGGGGCTTGCTGCTCTCCCGTTCCATCAGGCGGCGTGCGCCGCCAAAACCTCCGTGTAACATGTCTACACCTCGCTGTCCGTTGCCAGGGCTGCGCCAACCTGCACGCTGCTGGGCGCGTCCTCGACTAGTTGGGAATGGTAGATCTCGGCATAGATAGGGCTGTTCTCCAGCAGCTCCCCGTGCTTGCCCTGGGCGGCGATGCGGCCCTTCTCCAGCACCAGGATGATGTCCGCATTGCGCACGGTGCTGATACGCTGGGCGATGACAAAGCTCGTTCGCCCCACCATCAGCCGACTGAGCGCCTGCTGGATCTCGTACTCGGTCGTGAAGTCGACGCTGCTGGTCGAATCGTCCAGTATCAGGATGCGCGGATCCATCAGTAAAGCGCGGGCGATGGCCACACGCTGCTTCTGCCCGCCACTGAGCGTCTTGCCGCGCTCGCCGACCGGCGTGTCGTACGCATCGGGGAAACTCATGATAAAGTCGTGCGCGGCAGCAGCCTTGGCCGCGGCAATGATCTCCTCCATACCGGCGTCTGGCCGGCCAAAGGCGATGTTATCGCGGATCGTGCCAGTAAAGAGCGTCGTATCCTGCAGCACGATGCCGATCTGCCCACGCAGGGAATCCAGTCGCACATCGCGCACGTCGTGCCCGTCGATCCGAACCGCGCCAGAGGAACCATCGTAGAATCGGGGGATCAGGTTGATGATGGTGGACTTGCCAGAACCTGTAGCACCGAGCAGGGCCACAGTCTGTCCAGGCTCCACGGTGAAGCTCACATCCTGCAAGGCCGCTTCGCCGCCGCCGAAATAGCGGAAAGTGACCTCGTCAAACTCCACCTGGCCCTGGATGGGCGGCAGGGGCTGGGCGTCGGGTTTGTCTTCCACCTCATTCTTTGTGTCCAGGATCTCAAAGATGCGCTGGGCTGAAGCGCTGGCCTGCGACATCTGGTTGACGATCATGCCCAGCTGCCCGAGTGGCATAAACACATACATCAGGTACAGGGAGAACTCCTGCCACTGGCCGAGTGACAGCGTCCCCTCGATGATCTGGCGCCCGCCAAAGTACTGGATGCCGGCCTGTCCCAGGCTGACCACCAGGAACACCACTGGGAACAGGAAAGAGAAGATGCGCGATACTCTGATCAACTGGCTCATCAGGTCGTCTGCAGCCTGATCGAAGCGCCGCTCCTGCTCCGCCTCACGCACAAAGGCCTTGATGACCTTGATGCCCGCCAAGTTCTCCTGCAGGATGGTGTTCAGCCGCGACAGGCGCACCTGGACTTCGGTGAACAGCGGTCGCACAACAGCGCCAAAGACCATGAACAGAATAAGCGCCACCGGCAGCAGAGGCAGCATGACCAGCGTCAACTGCCAATTGGTCGTGACTACGATCACGAGGGTCACAGTCAACATGAACAGAGCCTGAACGGCCATGAGCAGCCCTTGACCGATGAACAGCCTCAGCTTCTCCACATCGTCGGTAGCGCGCACCATCAGCTGGCCTGTCTGGTTGCGATCATGGTAGCTGAAAGACAGGCGCTGGATTCTGGCAAACAGGTCGTTCCGCAGGTCGAAGGCCACGCTCTGCGAGAGCTGCTCTGACATGTAACTGTGGACATAGGCGAACAGAGCGCGCACAACCGCAAACGCCAGGATCCATGCGCCGGCCGATATCATCGCTTGTACAGCCCCATTCTGGTAGCGCTCGAACTGCTCCATCGTCCAGCCCAGTCCGTCCAAAGCCATCGGCAGAAACTGAGCAGGAATCGCAGAGAGCTGCCGGGCCACGAATCCGCTCGTGATCGCATCGATGATATTCCTGGTCAGGCGCGGCACCATCAAAATGGCGCTGGTGGAGATGAACAGCGACAGGTAGGCGAAAAGGGCGTACTTCCGGTAGTGGCCGAGGTAACGGATCGCTCGGCCGAGGCCGGAACGTCTGGGCATCTGTCCGCCGTGGCCGGGACCCGACCCTTGGCCGCGGCTACGCCTGCGGCGCAACGCGGCATGGTTTCGTGAGATAGCTTGTGCCTGCAACTTATCCTCCTTGAGCTCCGTCCATGGTTGTCTGCGACGCGGCCCGCAGCGAGCGGTACAGTTTTGAAAGCAGCGCGATCAGCTGCTCACGCTCCGCGCGGCTCAGGCCGGACACCATGCGGTTGAGATGCTCGATCCGTTTCGGCGCCGTCGATTCGAGGAGCTGGCGCCCGGCGGCGGTGAGCTGAATGCGAAAGCGGCGCCGATCGCTGCGGTCCAGTGCGCGCTGGATGAGCCCCTGCTCCTCCAGGCCGCGCAGCAGAGCGCTGATGGTGTTCCTGCTGACGCGCTGGAACCGGCTGAGCGAAGAGGGAGTGATGCCGTCCACGCCGCCGTCCTGCTCCTCGGCGAACAGCCGCATGAGCAGCCCCCAGCGTGGGCCGGAGACATCGAGCTCCCTAAGGTGTTCGGTCTCGATGGCCTCGCACAGGTTCATCATCATGCGCATCAGCCCGAACAGTTCGATCCCGCTCGTATCCTCCAGGCCGGTCAGTTCTCGCACGTGCTCGCGCACGTGATCTTGCATGATGTGGATGTGATCCTGCTCTTCTTCCTTCGGTCGGTACATCACGCGTCGCCTCCAGATCCTCACACATCGAATAATACGAGATAGAACTATACCATATAATACGAGCGTCGTCAAATCGGTAGTGGTGCACAATGCGCAATGGAGACATTCCAGGTTCTGTGAACCTGGAATGTCCTAACTATGCTGGGCAGCCCCGACGAGATTGAAGCAGTGGAATATGCCTCGCCAGATGACATGGGGGAACCACATTCCTCCAATCGTTAAGCCGGGCCAGGGCAATGGTGGGTCTCTTGGGTCGTAGGTTTGTGCATGACGATTGCCGGCAAAACAATGCACACATCAAGAACATCCTTAGGGCCGTGTCTCGTCTTTGCAGCGCTTGTCCGCTGTTCGCAGAGTCCACTGGCTGCCTGCTCGCTGCCGCTCCCCCGCCAGCGTCGCGACGCGCGCTCCGCACGGAACCTGCCAGCTGCAGAGACGTGATCTGTGCCTGTCAGCGGAGCACCACTTGACGGGACCTCCGCGACCTGGTACAATCGCAACCAGACTCGAAAGGGAGAAGACAGTACTTCGCTGAGGAGGTTGTCAGTGGCCAGACGAATCTCTGAGTGGATGCACCAGGTCTCGACCGGGCCTGTGACACTACTGGCGCTGGCCATGTTTGTGGGCCTTACCGCTTGGGTGCTGCCGCAGCAGGCGGCCAGGGCCGCGGAAGCCGCAGGCGGCGCAGGGTCGCCGGACATGTCCTTCTTCTACTCGCCCGGTGATCTGTACCGCTGGGCCGAGGCGTACGGCGCCTCGGGGCGACAGGCCTATGTGAGGGCGCGCTTCACCTTCGACTTGGTCTTTCCGCTGGTGTACCTGTTCTTCCTGGCCACAGCCACCAGCTGGATGGCCGGACGCGTTTTCCCTCCACAGAGCCTCTGGCAGCGAGCCAACCTGGCCCCGCTGGTGGGCACCCTGTTCGACTATTGCGAGAACGTGTCCGCAGCTGTCGTCATGGTGCGCTACCCAGACCGGACGCCGGTGGTTGACCTGCTGGCCCCGGTCTTCACGGGGCTAAAGTGGGTCGCCCTGGGCGCCAGCTTCCTGTTCCTGGCCGTGGCGCTGGCGATGGTGGCCCGGTCGTGGGCGAGAGAGAGAAGCCGACAGTAGCGCGTATGTAGATATTTACAAGAAAGGAGGTACTTATACGTTGTGAACGAATAGAATTCGTCAAAGTTGGAGAAGTTTCAATTAATAGAGGTATTTGAATCTTGGGAGGAAAGGGAAAAAAATGATAACCGATAAACGTGTTTCCCTGTTTCCAAGTATTATGATTATCGGCTCGATTGTTTTGGCTGCTTGTGCCCCAGCGGCACCTGCTGAACCTGAGGTTGTCATCCAGACAGTTGAAGTCGAAGTTGAAGTTACAGTTGAAGTTCCGGTTGAGATAGAACCATTCCCGGAAGGCACGAAACTCAGTATTTTGCAATGGAGTCACTTTGTACCGCAGTACGACGTCTGGTTTGATCCCTTTGCGGAAGCCTGGGGTGATGCCAATCAAGTCGACGTAACAGTCGATCACATAGCTTTGGGCGAACTGCCTGCTTCTCTGACAGCTGCCATTGATGCTGGTGCTGGCCCCAGCCTGGTAGAAATGGTTTTTGCTCCCCCTGAATTTATCGAGGGTCTGCATGACTTAACTGACTTGAATATGCAAGCTCAAGAACTATTCGGGGAACAGGTTGAGACCAGCAAGATGAGTTCCTATCTGCCTGCAACTGATACCTACTATGGCTTCAGCCCTGGCTTTGTGCCCGACCCGGCAAACTACGTTACCTCATTGTGGACAGAAGTTGGGTACCCTACGGGTCCTTCCACATATGCCGACTTACTTGATGGGGGCGC
>JBFEPU010000242.1:0-4569 GCA_041549915.1 Anaerolineae bacterium
CGCTGTCGCGCGTGCTGGGCAGGTCGCAGATCGTGGAGCGCGCCAGAGGCTTTTCCTGGGAGTGGGCCGGTGCCGACGATGCATTGGATCGTTTGCTTTGGCCCGTCGTGCGCGATGCGCTTGACCTGCTGACTTCGGACGAGCTGTGGAAGGTAGGAGTGTGTGCTGGCGATGGCTGTGGCTGGCTGTTTCTGGACAAGAGCCGCAACCACAGCCGTCGCTGGTGTGCGATGGAGGACTGTGGCAACCGCGCCAAGGCTCGGCGGTACTACAAGCGGAGACGCGCTACGCAGGCCAGCATGTAGTCACGATCTCACTCGGTGTGCCAACGACCTGGTTCTTGCCGGACAGTTGGATGCTGGTCGTTCTTCCTGAACCGTCACCCGCATCGCCGTGCTCAGCTACACCACCTCAAAACGCTCTCCCAGTGCGGCGAAACGCCGGCCCCCAAGATGATGCAGCGGCCTGATCTCGTCATCGCTCAGGAGCCACATCTCGTCAAAAGCCTCTTCCCTGGCCTGCGCCGACACCACCTCCCCCACGAACAGGGTGTGATCGCCAACCGCAGGAGCATCTACGACCACACATTCGATCCAGCCCAGGCACTCCTCGATGAGTGGCACGTCAATCTTCTTCGGGTCCATCAGCGTCAAACCGACGAGAGCGAACTTGTCGTCTACGTCGTGTCCCGAGACCCGGCCCAGTCGCATCACGGACTCTGCGAGGGGACGGCCGGGGAGGTTGAGGGCAAACTGCTCGCTGCGGCGGATCAGGTCATGGGTGAAGCGCGCCGGGTGGATCGCCACGCCGACCAGCGGCGGGGCGCCACTGAGCGGGACAGCCCACGCAGCCGGCATGACATTGACGCGGTCCTTGTAGCGAGCAGTAACCAGTACGACCGGTCCTGGATTGATCAAGCGCCTGGCCCTGGTGAGAGAGAGTTCGATGTTCATCTCATGCCTCCCTTGCATGCGCGACCCAACTGGGCGCAATGGGCAACAGGATAGCTCTCCTCGTGCTGAGACGAAACTGTGCTGCGCGCGCTGCCCAAGTGAATGACTAACTGTCCTTTTGCAGTCCGATGCAGACCAGCCGAAAGCCCACATCATTGTCTCTGAAGCAGGGATCGTTGTGGCCCCGCGAGACCGTGCGCGCTCGCAGGGAGTCCTTGAACCATGACCCGCCTCGAATCACGCGCTCGCCGGCGCCGCTTGGGTCCTCCCTCCCATCCTGGGGATCATAGGGATACAGCCAGAATTGGCTGTTCACCCACTCCGAGGCATTGCCCGCCATGTCGGCGCAGCCATAGGGACTATCCCCTGCTGGGCTGCATTTGGACACCGGCACCGTCCGGCCGGAGCTACCCTCGCGGGTGTTGCACCGCGAGGCGTCAAAGGAATCGCCCCACGGATAGAGGCGCGCGTCGGTACCGCGTGCGGCCTTTTCCCATTCGGCTTCACTGGGCAACCGGTAGCCACGGCCGGTCACTTCGCTCAGCCAGCGACCGCAAGCGAAAGCCTCGTACCAACTAACGCCAACCACCGGGAGACATTGGTCTCCCGACCACTTGTGGTCTTGCCAGTACGCGGGCTCAAGTACGTCCTGTGCCTCCCGCCATGCCCATCCGGCCTTGGTCCAGAAGCGTGGGCTGTGGTAGCCACCGCTGGCCAGGAAGGCTGCGTACTCCCCAACAGTCACGGGGTACTTGCCGATCAAGTAGTCCCCCAGAGCCACCTGGTGCTGCGGCTGCTCCCTGCCAAAGTAGCCCTTCTCCTTCCACTTGGCCGCCAAATCCACGTGCTCCGCGAGCCAGTCAATCTGCTGGTCGTCGATGCCTATCACAAACGGACCGGCGCGTATGTGAACCATCTGCAGTTGGAATGATGGAAAGCAGCTGCCACTCGTATTCATGAGTCATCCCGGTGACTTGAAGCCCGGTGCCGATGGCCAGCATGGTGGGCACCGTTGGACGGGTCTACAGGACGGGGACCACGGCGCACCAGCAGAGATGCTGCCGTCCACGCTCTGTTCTGTGTCCGATTGTGCGCTGCCTTGTCCTTTGGCCGCGCTGCTTGCGCCACCGCGAACCAAGGCCACCGCCGTAGGCAGTGCTGATGATCTTCCAGTAGCGCCGCGACACCTCTTGCGAGTTTGTCCAACAGGATCTCACCAGAGTGCTGCTGATCGCTGTCCAGGCAGCCGCTCAATACGATGACAGCTTCTCTCTCTGAGACCCTGTGTGGGTGCTGACCTGCGCTTACGCGCTTTGTCTTGACCGGCTGAGCCAATCGCGAATTGGCTCTCCGTGTTCACGATAATGCTCGTAAAAGGTGGCTAGCAGTCCCCAAGGTGGCTTGCCATCTTGCCAGGCTGACCACACCTCATCAAGTGGATCGTCCGGGAGCGCCTGCAATTCCGCCATGAGCTGCTGATAGGCCTGATGGGACTCGGCCATGATCTCAGCCAGAGGACGCTGACAGTTGTCAGCGTAGCACCTGGCGTTGAAGTAGTCCATGTAGCTCGACCATGTTCCTGGCGCGGGAATGTCGGGAGCCTCGCCTCGGGCCGCGGTGCGCAGCCAACCCACCAGCTCGCGCTCCCAGGCAGTGATGTGTGCAACGATATCCTTGGCGGTCCACTGCTCCTGGACCGGAATGTCCACTATCTCATGTTCCTTCATCTGTGCCAACGCGTCTAGAAAGCCGGCACGCTCCGCCTCCATGCGTTCCGCGATTCGGCTGCTGGTCAATCTTTCACCCATGCATTGTCCTCCTTGCCGTGGACATCATTCGACCTCACCCCGGACCTTTGTCAACCCTCAGCGCGGTGCGCCCAGTGATGACCGTCCACCTCGCTCGCTATTGGATCATCCGCAAGCAGCGCCCGGTTGACCTCTCTGGCCCAAGGCCCACGATCGTCTGGGTTCTCAAATGCCTTTCGGAAGTGAAATACGGCCACAGTATCGTGTTCGTCGAAGAACTGCCGGCACTCGCCACTGAGGGCACGTTGGGCGGACAGGAAGCAGCCCGGCCATAGTGCCTTCAGCCTTACACACACTTCATGCGGAACCATTGGGCGACCACGATGTCCCTCGGCTTCACCCACTTATACTGGGTGAGACCGTGCTGGTCGGACAGCGCTTCCAGTTCTTTGCGCTTGTCCATGATGACGTTGGTCTCCTCTCTGCGGCCCTATCCAACTAGATCCAGAGCGGCGCGGATGTCCTCGGCAATCATCTTCTGCTTGCTCTTTTCGATGAGGAAGCTCTTGCCGGTCTGCAGGTACGAGGGAAAGACCCTCATGCCCCGATAGCTGTACTCGTTGCCCCTGATCTTGTAGGTTGATCCGCTGGGAATGAGCCGCTTGCCGCTTTGTCGCTTGGCAATGTAGTTCATCGCCTTGATGGCCACTTCACCCATCAGCAGAACCGCTATCAGGTTGGGGAAAAGGCCCATCTCTGTCTCCAGAAGCTGGGAGCAGTTCTCAATGGTCGGTGCCTTGACGCCGTAGCCAGTCTTGCCGCACTTGACTGCGGTGGTGATGTAGACACCCAGATCCAGCAGGTCCTGCACAGACCGCAGGGTCACTCCAGCCTGCTCAAAAGCCTGCACCGTGGTTTGCCAGTAGAAGGGGGCGCCCGCAGCATAGAAATCATCGCTGATCTCTGGAGGGGGTGCTTCGGAGATCATCAGGATCCTGACCTGATCCGGCTCAAGGTCGATCTGCGGCACGCTGTGACGTGTTGTGCTGACGTCCCCACAGGCAAAGTCCCTGCACTGGACGTATGTGCCGACCTTTGTCATTTCTGCGTCCTCCTGTCTGAGCTCATGGGCGTGCGAGAGCAGCAACCATAGACATGTCCAGTGGCGGCTGCCCTGTGCGTTTGTGACGCATGAAGCTCTTCTTGAGACCGACGCGTCCCAGCCTGCTGCGCTCCCTGCCAAAGATGTCGGCTTGCACGGACTGGTACAGGGCTTCTGCCAGGGAAGCGTCACCAGCAGTTCGTCGCCATGTGCACAGGTGGGCATGTTGCGCTTCCCGCTTGTCCTCGCTGATGACAGACCACAGACTATTCTAGCTGCTCGTAGAAACACAGTCTGTTGCTGAAGGGGTCCTCAAAGTTGAAATAGCACACCACACCCGGCACCGTTCCAATGGGCTGCACTTTGATGCCCAGAGCCTCTAGTCGAGAGTGCCGCTTCTCTATGTCACCGACGCCAAAGCGCACAACGCCCCCAAGTGGCACCCCTTGCTCGCCCTCGAGCAGTTGCAGCCACCCCGTGCTGAACAGCTGGAATTCCATGATGCCCGGCGCCACCTCGCACTCATCTCCTGCGCCCAGCAGCGTCTTGTACCAGGTGACCGCTGCAGTCAGATCCGTGACTGGTATGCCGACTGTCAGACTTGTGACGTCACTTCCCATGTCTCCCCTCCTCTCATTCAAGGACAGCAGTGTGGCACGCGTTCTCTGTCCCTTGCGCCAGCACAACAGCCATCACTGACAGCTTGGCATCGCGGTGACTATCGCGCTCAAGTGCCTGCCCGACGCTCAGTTCTGGTGACGCTGAA
>JBFEPU010000243.1:0-4550 GCA_041549915.1 Anaerolineae bacterium
ACCCTGGCGGTAATCAGGACGAGAGCTGTGCGGTGCGCACCCAGTGTGCTTTCAGAACCCTCCACCAACCATGACGCGATGGTGTCGCACACGGCTCGTTTGCCCTAGCGAGGTGGCT
This sequence comes from Anaerolineae bacterium, assembly GCA_041549915.1. GTDB lineage: Bacteria > Chloroflexota > Anaerolineae > UBA2200 > UBA2200 > JBFEPU01. The sequence continues at coordinate 119 of JBFEPU010000243.1, forward strand.
GCGAAAAAAGTCGACGGTTGACTGCCATAACATCCAGGGTAGAGTTTGAGCTGGCTCGCGGAGGAGTTATAATCCGGCAGCATTCTACAACGGGGGAGCAACGATGACACGCCTCTCACAACGTTTGGTCCCTGCATTCTGCCTGTCGTTCGCCATCCTCGTCGCCTGGGCCGGCCTTCAATCTGTCTCGGTGGCCACTGTCGACTATGCCCAACAAGCTGGCCAGGCCTGCCCAGTTTGTCATGAGCGTCCCGAGGGAGGGGGCGCGCTCACAGCCACGGGCGCTGCTTTTGTCCGCGGGGGTTACCAGTGGCCTCTCCCTGCGGGTGTGGAAATCACGGAGACCTACCTTGCCTTTCGCATCCCTCGAGCCATCCGCCTTATTGCCGGATACGTCCACTTGGCCACAGCCGTGGCCTGGTTTGGCACCATCTTCTACGTGCATGTTGTGATTGGGCCAAACCAACTGACCAGTGGAATCCCCAGGACCGAGAGGAGAATCGGCTGGCTCAGCATTGCCATCATGGCCGTCACGGGCACCGTGTTGACCATCTATCGCTACCAGGAGACGGGGACGGTATTCTCCGGTACCTTTGGCACAGTATTCATCATCAAGCTCCTGCAATATGGCCTCATGGTGTTCCTCGCTGCAATCGCCACCTCAGTGCTGGATCGCCGCATGCGTGCAGCCAGACCCTCGGTGGGCCAACCGAGTGCCAAGCCGGGAGAGATCACCGCAGAGTTACTTCCAACATTCGACGGGCAGGACGGCAGAAAGGCCATCGTGGCGGTCGATGGCAAGCTTTACGACGTGTCCGGTAGCCGGCTGTGGCCTGCTGGCGTTCATGGGCGCAGGCACCACGCTGGACAGGATCTCACTGCCGCACTCGAGGGTGCACCTCATGGCGAAGACGTGTTGCAGCGAGTGCCCCTGATCGGCGACCTCCAGGTCGCCCCAGCCCAGCCACAACCGGGGCGGTCACGAGAGCTTCGCATCTTCGCGGCTTTCGCACACGCCAATCTGCTTCTGGCGGCAGGCATCCTGCTCTGCGTCGCCTGGTGGAAATGGGGCTTCCCCCTCCGGGACCTCCGGCCAGCTCCTGCCGCTCCCGGTGTGGCCAGACTGTCCGCGGAATCATCGCATTGCATTGCCTGTCACACCGAAAACGAATTCATGATGGCCCAGATCGAAGAATGGCAGCAGAGTAGTCACGCGGCCTATCAAGTCGGCTGTTACGAGTGTCACCAGGCTCAGGTCCAGGACGCCGATGCCATGGCGCACAACGGCTACGTGGTCAGCACTCTGGTGACCCCACTAGACTGCGGCCGCTGTCACATCCGCGAGACGGCGCAGTTCGCTTCGAGCCGTCACTCCCAGGGTGGCGACATCCTGGACTCGCTGGACAATGTACTGGGCGAGAAGGTAGAGGGATTGGCGGCCACAGTGCTGGGCTGCCAGCAGTGCCATGGCGCTCGCGTCGAGGTAGACGATCTTGGCGTGCCCGTGTCAGCTGGTTGGCCAAACACCGGAATTGGTCGTATCAACCCTGATGGCAGCCGGGGAGCTTGTTCAACGTGCCATACCCGCCATCTGTTCAGCGTGGCGGTTGCTCGTGAACCGGCCAGCTGCGGCAACTGTCACCTGGGACCGGACCATCCTCAGAAAGAGATCTATGAAGAGAGCAAACACGGTGTTGCATTCGTGGCCAATCGGGAACGCATGAACCTGGCTGTGAAACCCTGGGTTTTGGGCGAGGATTATACGGCAGCGCCGACCTGCGCCAGCTGCCACATGAGCGCTGTTCCTGGTATGCCGGTGAATCATGACGTTGGACTGCGGATTGCCTGGAGCTTGCGCCCTGAGATCTCGCAGCGCCAGGAAAACTGGGAGGTGCGTAGGGAGCGCATGATGCGAGTATGCCAGCAATGTCACTCGCCAGGCTTCTACAGCAACTTTTTCGAGCAATTCGACGATGCGGTGGAGCTCTACAACACCAAGTTCGCCATGCCCGCTGTGGAGATGATGCAGCGCCTGCGGGAGGCAGGGAGACTCACTGCTCTGCAATTCGATGAGCAGATTGAATGGACTTTTTTCTACCTGTGGCATCACGAGGGCCGCCGCGCGCGTCACGGCGCAGCAATGATGGGGCCGGACTATGTGCAGTGGCACGGCTTTGCTGAGGTTGCAGATCGCTTCTACAACGAGCTGATCCCTGAGGCGGAAGCCCTGCTGCCAGGAGTGACCGCGCCTTTCCTGGAAGCTGAGCCTCATCGGTGGCGCCTGGGACAGGAGTGAGTGGGCGGTACACCGAGGCACATCTCGCGGAATTCTCCTCTAGCTCTGACCCTACCCGGAGTCAGAGCGCCAGAGATCACCTACGGACGTCCATTTGGGACCGCCTTACCCGGCGGTCTGGTCTCTCAGACTGCGCGCCACGTGCACCCGCTGGATAGCTTCCAGCCAGATTGAGATACTGCTGCAGCACGGCCCAGGGGCTAACCCCATCAACATCCTCAAGGAGTTCACATCACAGCGATCCCTGAGCATCCGCAGAGCGAAGGTGCGTCGGAATCCGGGCGGTCCGCTGGCCAAGTCGCCACAACGCTGCACGCGCCGCCTGTGGCCTGGCCAAGCAGGTCCACAGGAACTCGACGGTTCGCTGCCAAGCCAAACGCGCAGCCTGCGCATTGTAGGCCTCTGGGCGATCCTCCTCACTGAACGAGTGCTCCGTGCCTGGATAGGTGTGGAAGATCGCTTCCCGACCTGCGGCCCGCAAACGCTCCTCAAGCGAACGGACTGTCCTGACCCCAGCCCAGCACCCATCGTTTTCGGCAAAGTGCCCCAGAAAGGATGCTTGTGCTGTGTCGAATCTCCCTCCGTCAGTGGCGTAGAACACGACCACTGCCCGCACCTCGTCGGCCCTGGTGCGCGCCAGCCGCAACGCGAGGTAGCCTCCCAATGAGAACCCTACAACCCCAACAGATGGGCCACTGGCCGCCGCGTGGTTCCGCAGGCAGGCCAGAGCCGCTCCAATCTCTCTGTCGACACGATCGCTGTCCAGCCCAAAGCGAAGGCACTTTGCCTCCTCATTTGTCGATGCAACAGCCCCGTGGTAGAGATCGGGAGCCAGAGCCGTAAAGCCCACCTGAGCCAGCCGATCGCAGACCTTTCTGAAGAACGCCGTGAGGCCCCACCAGGCGTGCAGAACCATCACACCAGGCCCCACACCCGTTTCGGGCACTGCCAAGTAGCCCTTGCCAGGCTCCGCCCAAACCCCAGATTGGCGCATGCTGCCGTCCCCGACGCCACTGATCCATGGGAAAAAAGAGCCGACCCCACCGGGCGCGCTTCCCGGACAGGGGTCGGCTACGAATCACCGAAATGCATACCCCCCTCGACGACGCAACGAGTACGACGAGGGCTGCGACGTTTCAGTGCTTTGATCGGTATGTGATTTGCGCTTGCATGTCTACCTCAACACATCTCCAGTTCCCAATGCCAGACCCTGCCAGGGTCTCCTGGCCGGAGGCGTGTGAGGCAGAATAGGAGCGGGCGGCGGGATTCGAACCCGCGACAACCTGCTTGGAAGGCAGGGGCTCTGCCAACTGAGCTACACCCGCGTAGACCCGCGGTGTGACTCGGTCCCTCCGCGAGATCTGTCGGGGCGAGAGGATTTGAACCTCCGACCCCAGCGTCCCAAACGCTGTGCGCTACCAGGCTGCGCTACGCCCCGTTACTGCTAAGTATAGTGAATCCAGCAGCATTCGTCAATTCAACTCTTGCAGCAGGCTGCCAGCCGGGAACCGCCCCTACTTGCGGTCAAAGTAGATACTCTTCCCGGTCGCGGACAGCGGGATGCCCATCACATAGTCTGCATCAATGAGGCCCATCTCGCGCGCCACCACACCCGCGCGGTACATGATGCGGTTGTCCACGTTGAGCATGGCAGCCGTCTTGACCGCCGACCCCAGGGCGATGCCCATGTCCAACAAGCGGTAGGCACACTGCGGCCCCTGAAAGTCCCCATCCAAGGTGTTGGGCTTGATGCACTTGGGAGCGCCACAAGCACTGCAGTTCAGGCCAACGGCTTTTGCATCTTTGATCCCGATAAGCACCACGATAGGAGAAGCCTCCACGTTGCTCCCATCGCGGTCAAAGTTGCCCTTGCCCGTCCGTTCGCCAAAGCGGACCATCGCCGCGGCCAGCTCGCGGCAAGCCTCGCCCTCGATAATCTCTGTCACAACAAAGTCCTGGCCCGCCGACTTGGGCGCAGTCCTCGCGGCAAGGCACATCAACTCCGCCACAGTGCGCAGTGTATTCGACATGGTTTCTCCTGTCCATCCGTGATATGAGACAGGGCGAGGATGCTCGCATCCTCGCCCCAGCCGTGCTCGTTATCCACTGACCAGAACTGCTAGGCCACCTCTAGAC
>JBFEPU010000244.1:0-4502 GCA_041549915.1 Anaerolineae bacterium
CGGCGAGCTGTGCGACGCCGTGATTGGGGCTGGCGAACCGGTGGAGGGACGTTCTGCCGTTGACTCGCAGTCTATACTGGAACACCTCGAGCGCAACAATCTGTTCATCGTTCCCTTGGATGACGAGCGGCGCTGGTATCGCTATCACCGGCTCTTTGCCGACCAGCTGCGCCAGCGTCTGCACCAGAAGAGGCGCGACCTTGTGCTCAAACTGCACCAGCGGGCCAGCGAGTGGTATGAGGAAAACGGGTTGATCCCTGAAGCGGTGAGTCACGCCCTGGCCTCAGGGAACCTGGAGCGTGCGGCGGGGCTGATCGAGTGGACTGCTTGGCAGATCTTGACGCGCGGCGAGATGACGACCGTGTTGGGTTGGTTGGGCGCACTGCCCCCCAATCTCGTGCACTCCCGCCCACAACTCTGCATCTTGCATGCCTGGGCACTGGCCTTCGCAGGCGAGTTGGATAGCGTCGAACCATGCTTGCAGGACATTGATGTTCAGCAAGTGCAGGGTGAAGTAGCCGCTGTCCGTGCCTATGTCGCCACTGCCCGAGGGGAAGCATCCCGCGCGATCGAGCTTGCTCACTTGGCCCTTGGGCTTTTGCCCGAGGAGAAATGGTTCTCGCGGGGTATCGTTGCGCTGAGTCTGGGTCTTGCGCACCAGAGCAGCGGTGAGCTGGCGGCTGCCAGCCGGGCACTTGCCGAGGCCATCTCGCTAAGTCGGGCGGCTGACCAGACATATATGACATTGGTTGCCACGACTACACTGGGTCGTGTTCAGGAGAGGCAGGGCTTGCTTTGCCAGGCGATGGCAACTTACCAAGAGGCATCCGAAATGGCATCTGGATCGGGCAGTCAGCCTGCGCCATTTGCCGGCATGGCCCACGTGGGAATCGCCGAAGTGCTTTGCGAGTGGAACGACCTGGACAATGCAATGCGCTTCGCGATGGATGACATTGAACTGAGTGAGCTGGGGGGATTCGTGCTCTACCTGCTGGCCGGTCACGCCATTCTCGCACGAGTGCACTGGGCGCGTGGGGAAGTGAATAGCGCATTGGAGGTTATCCAGAAGGCAGAGCGGTTGGCACAAAGGTATGGCTATGCCTACCTGACAGCTGTGGTAGCCGAGCTGCGATCCCGGCTGTGGTTGGCGCAAGGAAACCTGGCGGCGGCATCCCGGTGGGCCCAGGAGCACAGGTGGAGCCCGGGTGACAGACTCGATTCAGCACGAGAGGTGGAGCAGATGGCGGTGGCGCGGGTGCTCATCGCCCACGAAAAGCCTGGCGAAGCGCTGCAGCTGCTGACGCGGCTGCTGGAAGCGGCGCAGGCAGCGGCACGGATGGGGAGCGCGATCAAGATCCTGACGCTACAGGCACTGGCATTCCAGGCTCAGGGCGAAATGGAAGAGTCCATGTCTGCGCTGGAGCGGGCGCTGTCCCTCGCCGAGCCGGAAGGATACGTGCGTACCTTTGTTGATGAGGGTGAACCGATGGCCAGGCTACTGTCGCAGATCCTTGTAGCGCAGCGGAAAGGGCGCCAGGCCCTGTCTCGAGGCATTGCTCCGAGCTATGTCGCCGGACTGCTGGCTGCCTTTGGTCAAGAGGTCGAGCTGGCTTCTCCGGCAATGGAATCGCTCGTTGAACCGCTCACCGAACGCGAACTGGAGGTGCTGCGCCTGATCGTTGCCGGCCTGTCCAATTCAGAGATCGCAGAAGGGCTGGTCATCGCCGTGAGCACGGTCAAATCGCACGTCAATCACATCTATGGCAAGCTTGGCGTAGAGAGTCGTACTCAGGCGGTAGCCAGAGCACAAGAGTTGGCTTTGCTGTAACTCCAGGCACGATATCCCTCATTCGCGTCCACAAAGCCGCGGCGTGTCCCCCGTTGTGCAACCGAACCTTCTGGCCATGATCTGTGTATAGTTTCACAAGAATGGTGATCGTGCCGTGGAGGAGCCTTGATGGACCTGATCAGACGCAGTCAGGCAGGCGATGAGAGAGCCTTTGCCGAACTCTTTGAACAATACAAGAACCTGGTGTACAAGACGGCCTACTTGATGCTCGGCGAGCCGCAGGAAGCGGAAGACGCTCTCCAGGAAGTATTCCTGCGGGTACACCGCTCGCTGAATTCCTTCCGACCCTCCAAGGGCGCTTTCAGCACCTGGCTTCACCGCATCACAGTGAACTATTGCATCAACCAGACACGCAAGCGTCGCCTACGTTTTCTACCCATCACTCAGGTCCATCCAGAGCAGATGCCCAGTCAGCCATCACCAGAGAGCCGGCTGGGCGAAGAGGATAGCGTTGCTCAGGCGATGCGTGACCTGAGTAGTAGGCTGCGCGCTGTCGTCGTGCTGCGCTACTACTGGGACATGTCCTACGCCGAGATTGCCCAGACCCTCGGAATCCCTCTGGGCACTGTCAAGTCGAGGCTGAACGCGGCGTTGAGTGCCCTGCGCGTGGAACTAGAGCCTTCCGCGTCCGTTCATCTCCCCGACAAAGAGGTAGTGAAATGAACTGCCAGGAAACCACTGCGATGATGGTCGCCTATCTCGATCAAGAGCTGAGTCCTTCGGAGCGCAAGATGGTGGCTGCTCACCTTGCCGAATGTGATTCCTGCCGGCGCGAGCTAGCGGCTCTGTCGGCGGTGCAGGGTCGCGTGCGTCGATCGCTGCACCAACAGGCAGTGGAAGCTGTTCCCGCGTCGGATGCGTGGGTCCGCCTGCAGGCTACACTTGCCGCGGCTCGACCGGCATACCCTGCACGGATTGCAGCAGGGCTGCAGTCGATCGTCCTCTCTATTCGAACGATGTTCCTAGGAGGTACACTGATGAGAAGGTTCGTTCTGGTTAGCCTGGTCACGCTGGCGCTCGTGGGTGGTGTGGTGATCACGGTCCCGTCTGTGCGAGCACAGGTGCGAGAGATGATCGATACCTGGTTTCATTTCCAGCTTCCGGGAGGGCGCTCGGGTGTCGGCATCGGATTCGGTGGAGCGCGGCAAGCCTTTACACCGTATCTGCCGACCTGGCTGCCAGAGGGCTTGGATTTGGGCCTGAATGGTGGCAGCACTATGCCGGGCGCAGAGTACGTCGAGTTTGAGTTCCACCCTATGCCCCGTCGCAAGGGAGACGATCGCTTCATTCGACTGGTCGAGGGGAAAGGTGAGGCGGTCCCTGGCCTGCCCGAGGGACGAGAGGTCATGGTCCATGGCCAGCGGGCGGTGTTCACGAGCGAGTTGAGCGACAGGCACGAGATCCAGGTGGATCCGCCGACGCCCGCCGGTGCGCGGTTGCTGGCCTGGTACATGGACGAGATCAAGATCGAGCTGGTGTCCAACTTGCCCGAGTCGGACATGATCGCGGTCGCCGAGTCGCTTGTGCCGATGGAAGAGGGGATTGGGCAGCCATAGCCAACGAGAGATAGCAGATCGAATCCTACCCCCGATCCAGCCCTTGCTGCAATCCTCATCCCCCTTTGCGCGTTGCCCCGGCGGCCCGCGAAGGGGGATGACTGCCGGAGTGTCCGAGAGCAGAGTTGCCTTCCACTATCTTTTTTGCCTCTCAAGGGATAATATATGTAGAGAGCTCTCTGGAAGGATCCCTGTATGGATGATCAAACGGCTATCTCCCGCTTGAAACAAGGTGACTTAACCGGGCTCGAAACGCTGGTGAGCCGCTATCAGGTGCAGGCTGTACACGCCGCGTACATGATCGTGTACGATCGTCCGCTGGCAGAGGATGTGGTGCAGGTGGCCTTTGTCAAGGTTGCAGAACGCATCGAGCAGTTTGACGATGGACGCCCTTTTGCGCCCTGGTTCTTTCGGATCGTGGTCAACGATGCGCTCAGACTTGCCGAAAAGCAAAAGCGCAACGTCTCACTGGAAGAGCAACTGGATAGTCCCACTGTGCAACTCGCGCAATGGCTTGTCGATCCAGACCTGCAACCGGAACTATGGGTGGAGCAAAAGGAAACGCGCCAGATCATCCTGAAAGCCATCTCCAGTCTGCCGCCTGGGCAACGTGCCGTGATCGTGATGCGCTACTACCTCGATATGAGCATGGCGGATATGTCCGCAAAAACGGGACGCCCGCTCAGCACCATCAAATGGTGGTTGAGGGATGCGCGCAAACGCTTGCACAGCCTGATGACTACACAGCAAGGCGGATAGGAGCACACTATGGACCACAGAAAGATCCGGTCTATTCTGCAGGACGCGCTGGAGGAGGAAATCCCACCTTCACAAGTCCAACTCTGGCCAGCCGTGAAAGCCAGCCTTGTTGCGGGAAAACACCCACTACAACAAGGAGAAAACATGAACACGAGACCACACCGCATACCCCGTCTCGCATTCGCCATCCTGGTGACCGTTGCTCTGCTGGCTGTTGCGCTCGTCGTCACCCCGCAGGGACGCACCTTGGCGCAAAATGTACTCCAGTTCTTTATGCGAGCGGAAAGCACAACTTTCTCATTGCAGCCTTCCCAAACGATGACAGGTCAGGGCGATTC
>JBFEPU010000245.1:0-4489 GCA_041549915.1 Anaerolineae bacterium
GTGAACATCGATCAGATCGAGCCGGTGGGGCACTACGCCATCTGCCTGCACTTCGACGACGAGCACAACACCGGCATCTACTCCTGGGAGTACCTCTACAACCTCGGCAAGAACCAGGAGGGGCTCTGGCAATCCCTCCCGGGCCTTCAAGGCCAGATCCTGCAGCATATGATTGAGATGGAGCTGGTAGTGCAGTTGGCAGCCGCCGACGGCATTGTCGTGCAAGAGGCGGAGGTGCAGGAAGGGCTGGCCGAAACCAAGGAAGCGCTCCTGACCGCCGGAGAATTCGATTCGTGGGAAGACTACCTGAGCGTCACCGGATCGACCGAGGAAGCGTTCGAACAGCAGTTGCGCGTTCAGCTCCTGATGGCGAAGCTGAGGGAAGCACGGCTCGAGCCTGTGCCGGAGGAGGCTGAGCAGGTCTATGCGGCTCACATCTTGGTGGAGACGGAAGAAGAGGCGAAGGAAATCCTGTCGCAGCTCATCTCCGGCGCTGAGTTTGCAGCTCTGGCCATGGAGCACTCAACAGACGAGGCAAACAAAGACGCCGGTGGCGAGATTGGCTGGTTCCCGCGCGGGGTCATGGTGAAGGAGTTCGAGGATGCTGCGTTCGCCCTTGAGCCGGGAGAGACGAGCGGTATCGTACAGACTGAGTATGGCTATCACATCATCCTCGTGTCGGCCAGAGAAGTCCGGCCGTTGAGTGCGCAGGTGCGCCAGGGCCTGTCAAGCCGCAGCTATGCGGAGTGGATGGACGGGGAAATGGCAAAGGCTGACGTGGAGGTGCTGGTGCAGTTTGAATAGTCCACACGACTGGCGGTAGGGTCGGCTGCGTCGCGCGGGCAGAGCGCCGCCCGCCAGTGTAACCAGGGTTCCTCACCTGGTTGAGAGGGATAGCGGCGCACCTTGCCAGTGATCATGGAAAAGGCCTGCCGGAGTAGCCCGATGCGGTCGACCGCCCTAGCCCGTCACCGGCGCCCGTGCAGCCGCAACCTTGGCCCGCAGCTCGCTGCACACAATGTCCAGCTGCTCCAGGCTGTCGCAGCTTAGATAGAACGCCTCACGTCCCCGCTGGCCCTCGAAAAGCACGCGCACTGCCGGCCGCCGACGCAGGCCAAAAAAGAGCTCGCCACTGTCGATCTCCACCACTCGACGGGGTTCAAGGAACACGTACCACCAACCGCGCTCAGCAGACGGAACTCCAACGCCAAGGACATTCAGGCCACGCACCTTGGCCGCCACGATATGCTCTTTCAGCTCTGTTGCCCAGAAGACGACTGGCACCTCCACCAGGTAGCGACGCATCTTGCTCACCTCAAAAGCACCGCTCCCTCTCAGGAACAGCTTCTGTCCTGGTGCCAGTTCGCCCCTAGCCCCTGTGATCTGGTCGCCGCTGGTGCGAAAGACCACGTAGCGCCTGGCATCGGCCCACAGCAGCACAACCACTGCACCCGCGCACGCCGCGATGATCGCAACGTGCGCCACCCTGAACCCATCGCGCCAACCGCGGAAAGCTGCATAGGCCACCCCGAGCAGGCCAATGAGCATGGCGACACGGTGCAGCGGCAAGAACCCAAACCTGCTACGCCGCAATCCATAGGCGATGGCAGAGATCAAACCCATCAACTGGTTGAGGATCGACATTGAATCGTCGCCTAGGCCCTTCCAGGTCCGCCCGAGGGCAGCTGCAAAGTGCCAGTGACTTTCACAGTCCGACCCCCGCCATTTGCCAACGCGACCCCGCCCACCACTATCAGTGCGCCAACCATCAATGCCACAGTCAGCCCTTCGCCCAGCACAAGCTTGCTCAAGACGGCGGCCCACAGTGGTACCAGGTAGATGAACACGCCCACGCTGGCTGCCTCCAGTTGCTGCAGAGCCGTGACCCAGACCGTCACCCCACCCACCGTGCAGACCAGGGCCAGGAAGGCAACGCTGGCCCAGCCATCCCAGGGCATGCCCATCGCGGCGTCGAGCAGCGCTGGACGGGCTGCGAACAGCATGACGGCTGTGCCGGTAGCCGTCCCCATCCCGGTGACAGCTAATGGCGGGTAGCGCATGGCAACAGGACGACTGACCACCGTGTACACCGCCCAGGACAGCGGCGCGATGAGCGTGATCAGCACCCCTCGCAGATAGGTCAAGTCAAGCTCACCACCGCTCGCGTAGCGAACGACGATAAACAGCCCCAGGAAGGCCATGCTCAGGCCCAGTATCTGAATCCATGTCACTCGCTCACGGAGGAAGAGTGTCGACAGCACGACAATGAACGCCGGATTCACGGCCACAATGAGGCTCGCCGTGCCTGCTGGGATCATCCGCTCACCGGTGTTGAGCGCCAGGTGATAGGCCGCGACACCGAACAGGCCCATCAAGCATAGGGAGCGCCACTGCTCGCGCAGCAGTCGCGCAGGCACTGTCCGCTCCCTCCACAAGATCAGCAGTGCGAACGCCAGCGAAGCGGGCACAAAGCGCATCAGTATGAGCTCCAGGGGGCTCAGATAGCGCAGTGCCTGCTTGATGGCCACAAAGGAACCACCCCAGACCAGGGTGGTGGCGATCAGAGCCACATACAGCAAACCTCTGGTCTTCACCTCCGGTCCCCTGGTTTGCGCGCCACCCACATGATGCGTCGCGCATCCTCCTCCGGCGGCTCGAAACGGAAGCACTCGTATGCTGCTTCTACTTTCAGGCCTGTCGACTCGAGCGCCGCGCGCACCGTGTCGTCCTGGTAGGCCACTTCCTCATGATGCTCGTCAAAGCGCGAGTACCGCCCATCGTCCCTCCGCACAAAGCCCGCGATGTCGACCGTCGACAGGCCGCTTTGTGACTCAAAGCTGCTCAACATGACCAAAGCAATGCCTTCCCTCTCGATGAAGAACGTATTGTTGCCCCACACCTCCTCGAGTGTCACCTGTGTGTTCATGTCACCCATGAACACACCATCTGGAAGCAAGGACGCAGCCACGCGGCGGAAGACCCGCTTCAGGTCTCCCAGTGACAGCATGTAGTTGAGGCTGTCGTACAGGCATGTGATGAGCGCCAACGGGTGGGGCACCAAGAATTCGCGCATGTCCTGCCGGCTGAGTATCAGCTCCTGGCCCGTCTGTTCGGCTTTCTGCCTGGCCTGCTGCAGCATAGCTTGGGAAGCATCCACGCCATACACCTCCCAACCCTGCTTGGCGAAACTAAGCGCCACTGTACCGGTGCCGCAGGCCAGATCGAGCATAGAGCAGCCTGGTGCCGGGTGCAGTTGCAGCAGGCCTTCCAGGTAGGGAATCATCTTGATGCTGAAAGCAATCTGCCCGGAGTCATCGTAGACTTCTGCGTAGTGGTCGTAGATAGCCATGCGGGGATTATAGCGACAAGGGTGGAAACGCCAAAGCTCCAGGAAGACCGGCAGCACGGTTCCAGATGGCACGAGTAACGGGGCACTCGCTCCAGGCGACTGCGGCGTTCGCGGCGGGGCGAGCATCTGGAGAACGCGAGCGGCGCGGGGAAACAGTATTCGAGCGCAGCGCTTGGCTGTCGAAGGTCAGCGCAGCATTGCGCAGCCGTCGCTCCTACCCGCTGGCGATTGTAGCCCTACCGTGGTTGAGAGGGCGGGTCACCAAGTCCCGGTAGGCGCAATCCCATCGTAGACACGCACATTGGAGAACAGGCTCTCCGCCGTCGCGGGCAGCACGTCTTGGTCGTTGGTGAACACAAGATGGAGCATGTCACCACTGTAGTACTGCCCCACAGGGATGACATAGTGCTTCCAGCCTGGAGCCGACTGGGCATAGTCTCGGAAAGCACCCTTCCCCCAAGTCTGGGTGCCGTACAGTTGGAACGTTCTGTCGCTGCCGATATTGTTATCGTCATCAAAGCCGATGCCATGGATCTCGCCCTGTGCTGCGCTGCGGAAATCGAATTCCAGCATGGTGTCCGCGGTGACCTTCCAGGGGTAGGATACCTTCTTCCAACCATTGCCGACAATGTGCAGCGCATATCCACCAGCTTCGATCGTCACCAGCGGGTTCTGATCCTGGCTGCCACCATAGGGCTCAACCGCCCGGTCGTGGAAGTTGATGGCGCCCGGAATGGGTGTCGCCGTAGGCGTCGGTACCACTGTCTCCGTAGGCACTGGCGTCGGCGCAAGCAGGTCGTAGACCGTGACGTTGCGGAACAGGCTTTCTGCCGTGGGGGCTGGCACATCGTGGTCATTGGCAAAAGTCAGGTATAGCATGTCCCCGCGGTAGAACTCGCCCACAGGGATACTGTAGTGCCTCCAGTCAGGCGCTGAGCCGCCATAGGTATCAAACGCCGGAATGCCCCACGAAAACTGGGTACCGTAGAGCTTGAATGTCCAGCTACTGCTGATGTTGTCATCGTCGTCGAAACCGATGCCATGGATTTCGCCCTGCGTTCCGCTGCGGAAATCAAACTCCAGAATGGTATTCTCCGTCACGCTGTAGGGGAAGGAGAGCCTCTTCCACCCGTTGCCCAC
>JBFEPU010000246.1:0-4478 GCA_041549915.1 Anaerolineae bacterium
CCGAACTCTGTGCTGAGCTGCGCAAGGGTGATCCTATTTGGTGCAAGATCCCAGCCGCTGGGTGATCAACGTCCCATACCATGCCCCGAGCCCTGACCGCCGGGCGAGAGAGCGCCTCTTGCAGCGTATTGACTGGCTCGCAACACAGGTTCTTGTCCGCGAAGAAATCAACCCACTCTTCCTGGGTGCGCTCTCCAAACATGCGCTGCAACTCGGCGATGACCGACCCCCGCTGCCCCTCCTCCGGGAATTGCACGGCGATCAAGTCCTCGCGGCCGATCGCCTCACAGAAATCGCCCCACCAGACGGCCTCGAACGCCCCCAACGCCATGTACCGACCGTCCTTGGTTTGATAGACGTTGTAGCATGGATACAATCCTGCCAGATGCCGCTGCCTTCGTTCCGGCGGTGCTTCTGAGCTCATGAGGGTTGCTGCTGAGAAGGTCATCATCGCCACGGCCGAATGAAAGAGGCTTGCATCAATGTACGTTCCAGCCTCATTGCGGCTTCTGGCAACCAAAGCAGAGAGGACCCCTATCGCAGCGAAAAGGGCGCCACCAATGTCCGCCGTCTGCACACCGGGGACGGCGGGCGCGGCACCAGGTGCCCCGCTCAAGTCGAGCATGCCTGCCAGCGCCACATAGTTGATGTTGTGACCGGCCCGGTCTCTGTACGGTCCCTCTTGACCGTAGCCAGAGATCGAACAATACACGATGTCAGGATTGAGGGACTGGATGTCCTCGTAGGCAATGCCCAAGCGTTTCGCGTGGCCAGGTTGAAACCCTTCGATGATCACATCAGAGGTTTGGGCAAGCTTTAGAAAGATCTCGCGCCCTTCCCCCCTCTTCAGGTTGAGCGCCAAGCTCTTCTTGTTCCGGTTGACACTCATGAAGTAGCAGCTCTCTTCGCCAACATGCGGAGGAACACGCCGCATCAGATCTCCCACCATGTGGCTTTCGACCTTGATGACCTCTGCGCCCAGGTCAGCCAGGATCATCGAGCAAAAGGGGCCAGGCAGCATCCTGGACAGATCCAAAACCCTGATGCCGGTGAGCGTTGTTAGCATTCCTCTAGGTACCTCCAACCAGGGCTAGTGCCTTGCAGCTCCTGCCCTTCGCCCGGAGTCTCAGTGCACCAGCCCAACGTATGCGACTTTGGCGCTTCAGACGTCAACGTTGCCTGAAACAAAGCCTCGACAGGTTCGACCAGCCGACGCAGCTGTCTCGACGGCTCCAACCCGTACTTCAGCATGGCCTGATGGGGGATGTGCGCGATAACCTCGGGGTATCCCAGGCCAAGATGGTACGCAGAGGTTGTCAGGTAACTGAACCTGTTCTTCCCAGGATTGGCATTCACTTCAATATAGTATAGACCTGTGGAGTCACCTCTTACATCAACCCTGGTCATATCCCGGCAGCCCATCTGTGCGATGATTCTCCGAACGTCGGAGTATAACCTCACCATCGTTCGAGCTGGAAGGTCTGCCGGTATCTTCAGATAGTACTTCTCGTCTTTGATGTCATTGGTCAAGAATCGGAACCTTCCCTGCGCCACCGGGATTCGCGAAAGATCAATCTCTGTGATTGGCAGTTCCGCTGTGCCTCCGACATGCGATATGAGCATTGGCACAGTGAATTCTCTTTCGCTCTCCCCTCCGATGTACCTCTCTACAAGAGCAGGTTCATCGAATTCGCGGTGAACCTGGTCAACTCGTCGCCGTATTGCCTGCTTGTCATCAGCGGCGACCACGCAGAACTCATCCAGTCCCCTACTGTTGCCTTCCAGCAATGGCTTTATGATAGCAAAGCCGGACCAGGGATTCCCCTGGCCAACGCGTGAGCAGTCGCCAGGGTAGACTACGTAGGATTCAGGGGTAGGCAGCCCCAATGTCCTGAAAAGTGCCTTTGTGGCCTCTTTGTCGAGACCCATGCCCAAAGCCCTGGAGCCTGGCCCCGTGTGCATCATCCCCAGCTTCTCAATGACGCGGACAGTGAACGCATCCTTGCCCGACTCGGTTGGCATGAATTCGTTGAGCCAGAAAACCAGGGGCATGGCATGCTCGCGCATGATTTCCTGGAGTCTCGACTCGAGAGAAGTGTCAGTCTGGACGAGCAGGACGGTGTTCTCTGTCTCTTGTAGCAACGCAGCGACGTAGTCAACGGTGTCCAGACTTGTCCAAAACGGCGTATGATTTTCCGGGGTGTAACTCCAACGTGGGTCATAGGTCAGAACGATGGTCGCTTCAGATCCCACGTTTCGCAATCCATGGCAAGGTTCTCGACATCACGCCCAGTAGACCTCAGCGAGCTGGTCCTAGAGAGTCCTCACTGCCGCAAGGCTGCGTTGGATTACGAGACTGGACTGTCACTGCATCGTTGTGCGGCCGCTCACCCTCCTCAGAATCCGTTAACAATCGCAACGCGACGGAACGCCAGTGGCTTCCTGCCTGCTGTCGCTCCGCCGATCTTGGGTGTCTGCCAGCAGCCCAGGGTCGAGACTGAACCCTGTGGAAGGCCCACAGCTACCCCGTGCACCGGCGCCTGTGGCGCCATCGAAAGAAGATTCAGGCAATGGCCGTACTCCCTACCGCACCAGAAGGACTGGAACCTGTATCCTGTCCAGCAACTCAATGAGCACTTCACAACGCAGGAGAGGACTCTCGGCCGGCACAACCAAGGTGCCTCCGCGTTCCATCTGCGTAAGGCGCGCCAGCCTGGGCACGCTCGATTGGGTGAGAACGCGGTAGCGCGCCATGAGATCTCGATCACGCAGCCACTGCGAAACCTGCGCCTTCAGGGTCTCAGCTCTCTCTGCCGTGGCCGCCAAGAGGAACACAATGAGGTGGCTGTCTAGGCCACGTACCAGAGACGTTGCGGCAGTGAGCGCCTTCTGTGCAAGCGGCGAGCCGTCGTACACCACCATAACCGGCAAGCTCAAGTGCTCACCCTGCTGTATGATCAAGGTGAGACAGGGTGCCTCAGCACACACGACGCGAGCAGTGGAGCCCAGACCGCTTTCGCCGAACGATCTGCCGGCCCTTCCCAGCGTGATCAGGTCCACTTCGCCCGCAGCTGTCAGCAACTCCCTGGAGATAACGCCCCGGGTCACTTGGAACGACCAGCGCACGTGCGCGCGCTCAGCGTGCCGCGCGAGTGTGCGGCGCATCCGTACAGCCTGTGCCCGGAACTGACGTTCAATCTCCCGGATACCCAGATGCCGGCGAGCAGTTGTTGGAAGGCACACCTCCTCTGTGAACGGCAGCTCTGCCAAGCGCAGCAGGTTGACGTCCTCCACGTACACGCCCAGCACTTCGGCCTGAAGGCGAGACGCCAGCTCGGCAGCCGCCTCCAGCGCCGCCGCGCTGTGAGGCGACGCATCCAGGGCTACCAGGATACGCCGAACTACCAGATCGTGCTCCTCACTGCTCACCCCTCACCCTCCCCCGAAGCAGCACTGAACTCGGCACGTTTCTCAGCCAGTTGAGCCAGCCGCTTTTCGACCAGATGGTTGACCGTACCTTCGGCGTAGTTGCCCTCTTCGTCCCGCTCTCCTGCCGGCACGCCGGTGAGAATCTCGATGCCTTGGTCGATGAACTCGACAGGATAGACCTGAAACTGCCCTGCAGCGACTGCGTCCACCACATCCTGTCGCAGCATCAGATGCTTGACGTTCGCCGCCGGGATCAGCACGCCCTGCTGACCGGTCAACCCCCGCGCCCGGCAGACGTCAAAGAAACCCTCGATCTTCTCATTGACGCCACCGATGGCCTGCACCCGGCCGTGTTGGTTCACGGAGCCGGTCACCGCCAGCGATTGTCTGACGGGAACCTCCGCGATGGCCGAAAGCAGCGCGTACAGTTCGGCAGATGACGCGCTGTCGCCTTCCACGCCACCGTAGGACTGCTCAAAGACCAGGCTGGCTGACAGCGACAGTGGGCGTTCGGTAGCATAACGGCCACCCAGCAAGCCAGAGAGGATCAACACACCCTTGGAGTGAATCGGTCCACCCAGCTCTACCTCACGCTCAATGTCCACGACCTCACCCTTCCCCATGCGCACCTGCGCCGTTATGCGGGTGGGACGACCAAACGCAAAGCTACCCAACTGAGCCACCGACAGCCCATTCACCTGCCCAATCGCTTCGCCCTCCGTATCAATGAACAGGGTATCGCGCAGGATTGCTTCTTGTGCCCTCTCCCGCAAGCGGTCAGAACGGTAGATCTGACCATCGATCGCACGCTGGACAGCGGCAGCGGTCACCACCTCACTCCCCGCTTCCCCGGCCCGGTAGTCCGCCTCCTGCAGCAGATCCGAGATGCTCCGCATGTGCGTTGACAGCTTGGCGGCATCTCCGGCCACCCTCGCACTGTGCTCAATGATGCGCGCCACCGCCCCGCGATCAAAGGGCCGCAGATCCTGTCGGCGCGCCAGGGTGGCAATCAATCGAGCGTACAGCAGCTGATTCTCAGGGCTGCGCTC
>JBFEPU010000247.1:0-4474 GCA_041549915.1 Anaerolineae bacterium
AGCGTTTCGGCGTGCACCTGTGGCGGCGAGTCCATCCGCGAGCGAGGCGCCGGGTACTTCGCTGGGTGCTGCTGGTCCTGGCCGTGGGCGCTGTTGCTCTGAGCGCGAGGGACTTTCCAATCCGGCGCATCAATGCCTTCAACGTCACCGCGGTAGGTGGAGCAGTGCCAACGGCCGAAGCACAGGAACCTCTGAACGTCATGATCCGGCGGGTGGCCCTGCTGTTCCTCAGCGGCCTGCCGTTGGGGCTTGTGCTGGCCCCAAGGGAGCGCCAGCAGGAACGTCCCCGACGCCCAGCATGGCAGACCGTCGCTTTCGTGGTGCTACTACTGGCCATTGGACTCTTCAGCCTGTGGGCCCGTGATGCCGGTGAGCGCCTGGTGCTGGGACTGTCGGTCGACATGCGCTTCCTGTTGGCGATGATCGTCGGCGCGCTGGCCGGCGCGCTGGCTGGGACAGCGATTGAGATGGTGCTGATCCGCCCCTTCTACGGCAATCCCGTCACGCAGTTGGTCCTGACCCTCGGTCTGTCGATTGCCTTCATCGATCTGATCGAGGCAGTGTGGGGCAAGGAGGGAAACCCGCCTATGTGGCCCCCTTCCTTCTTTGCTCAGCCGTGTCGTTCGCCGTCACTGCTGACCTGGTTCACCGAACGTTGCAGGTCCATTGACGTGTTGGGCCGCGCCTTCCCAACGTACCGGCTCTTTATCATTGCCGTCGGTGTGCTGGTCTTTGTGGCCGTAGGCCTGCTGTTAAAGCGCTCCAGAATCGGGATGATCATCCGGGCAGGGGTGCAGGACAGCGAAATGGTGGAGGCGCTGGGCATCAATGTGCGCCAGGTGTTCACCTTTGTGTTCGCTCTGGGCTCTGGACTGGCAGCGCTGGGCGGTGTGATCGCGGCGCCTTTCCTCGGCGTCTACCCGGCGATGGGCTCTATCTTCCAGCTACAGGCGTTTATCGCGGTGGTGATCGGCGGAATGGGCAGCTTCCCCGGAGCAGCGATCGGCACGGTGCTGTTGGGACTGGCACGCGCCTTCGGCGACTACTTTGTGGCCTCCGGGCTCCAACTGCCCTTCCTAGAGCAACCGTTTAGGGGCAGTCCGGCAATAGCCCAGGCTTCGACAGTGCTGATCATGGCCGTCGTGCTGCTCGTACGTCCATCCGGCATCTTCGGCAAGAAGGAGTAGTCGCATGGCAACGACTTCTCGATCACACCAGAGACTGCCAATCACCCAGCGGTGGAGACAATGGTGGCCCTGCTTGCTGGTACTCGCTGGTTTGCTGCTCTTCCCGTTCATCGCGGGCCTGACAATCGGCGATCCACAGGCTGTACAGGAAGGGGCAGGTACTCTGCAAGGTCTGCTGCAGAGGGCCGAGACCGGCTACGCCAAGTTCTGGCAGGGGATGATCATCCAGATGCTGATCCTGGGCATCTTCGCCATGAGCTACGACATCCTGCTCGGATACACCGGCATTCTCTCCTTTGGCCATGCGATGTTCTTTGGCACCGGGGGCTATGCAGTAGCCATCCTCATCGGTGGCAACTTTGACTGGCGCCTTGGCTGGGCATTGTTGGCCGTGCTTGCCATCGCCCTCTTACAGAGCCTGGTCTTTGGCATGCTCTCGCTGCGTGTGAAGGGTGTGTACCTCGCTATGGTCACGCTGGCTTTCGCCGAGATGTTCTTCATCCTCTCTGGGGCTGGTGACTTTCGGCAGTATACGGGCGCGGACGATGGCCTACACGGGTTCCCGGTGCCGGCCTACCTGAGTGCCGCCGATCACCGCACCCGCTTCTACTACCTGGCTCTGGTTCTCTTCCTGTTGGTGTTTCTCGCTGCCAGGAGGCTGGTCAATTCCCCCACCGGGCGGGTGATGATCGCCACTCGTGACAACGAGAGCCGGGCGACGATGATTGGCTACAACCCCTTCTGGTACAAACTGATCGCCTTTGTTGCTGCGGGGGTATTCGCCGCACTGGCCGGTGCACTCTCAGCCGTCTACAACGTGAGTGTTACGCCGGGCACGCTGAGCATCGTCAAGACGATAGACGCGCTGGCGATGACCATCATCGGCGGGGCAGGCACGCTGGTGGGGCCAGTGATCGGCGCCACTATCGTTCAGCTGCTCGGCTACTGGCTCGAACGGTGGTTTGGCCCCGCGTGGACGCTGATCTACGGCGTTGTTTTCATGGTCATTGTGATCTTCCTGCCGTACGGCATCGTCGGCACGGTACGCGCGCGCTCCTTCCAGTGGCGAGCTGGCTGGCAGCGATGGCTGCGACTCCTTGGCATGGAGAAGCAGAAGGACGGGCAGTAGCGGCAAAGTGAGTGCGATCGGAAACGGTGGCCGGTGCCCTGCTTCGGGGCCGACGTGAGCATCTTGCTCGCCACAACGAGGCCGAGCCCCGGAGGCTACAACAGGCAGCTAGGGACACGTCAACTACTGCCCTGCGCCCTATTGGGTTGCCACCGAGCCAGAGCGCATCGAGTTCGTGGAAGAGCTATAATAGCTGCCAGGCCTTGGCCTGGCTGTTGGACACCACCTGCGCACCGGGATCAACTCTGATGACGCAGCATCAGGAGCATCCTCATATCTCCATCATTGTGCCCTTTTTGAACTCGGGGCGCTACGTCGCACAGTGCGTCGGCGCGCTACTGGAACAGTCGGACCTCGAGCGCAAGTACAAAGTCATCATGGTGGACAACAACTCCACCGATGGCTCGGCGGAGGTTGTGCGGCAGCATCGGCGCATCCAACTGCTGCGCGAGCAGAGGCCAGGCGCATACGCTGCACGCAATCGAGGGCTGCGTGCAGCAAAAGGGAGGGTCATCGCCTTGACCGATCCGGACTGCAAGCCTGACGAGGACTGGCTGCAGCACATCGAGGCCGCTATGGAGGATCCGCGAGTGGGTCTTGTTATGGGCAGCCATCAGTTCGCGCGGCAGTCGTTCGGCCTGGCTGCCCTGGCCGCTTATGACAACACGAAGAAAGAGTTTGTCTTTGGGAGCCGAACCCGCGAACTGTACTTCGGCCACGCGAACAACATGGCGGTGCGCAAGCCGTTGTTTGACGAGTTGGGTTTTTTCTGGAGCGAGACAGAGGTTCCGACAGCGTCTTTGTGTAACGATGCTTGGACCAGTATCCTCCAGAAACGATTCACTACTGCCGGGACATGCGTGTCCAGCACCTGGAGATCGACAGGGTGCAGGCGTATTTCCGCAAATGCGTCATATACGGCAGCAGCTGCGAGATGGACAAAGGGAGGCTGCGCGGGAGATCGTGCGGCAATCGATGCGCTGGATGCTGTGGCTGCTTCCCCTAGCAGGCCTAGCAGCGGGGGCCTCCTCGGACATCACGCGGTTGGCGTACGGCAATGCGTACTCGCCCAGTGCCCAACTTTTGGCCATGCTGGTCCTCGGAGTGCTTGCCACGGCTATGATCTCGGTGACCACAGCTATTCTGACCGTGGCAGGCAAGCCAGGCTGGACAGCGGCCTTGACCGCGCCGCTACCCATGCTGGCCGCCACGGGGTATTTGCTCTTCGTTCCACGTTTCGGAGCACTCGGTGCGTCATGGGTGACCACCGTTGTGGCTGGCCTAGGCGCTCTGGCGGGCATGGTGGCTGTGTACGCCGCGTGGCAAGTCCTACCTCCAGGGGCGACATGGCTACGAAGTGTTCTAATCTGCATTCTGGCTTGGGCACTGGGCAGGCTGCTGCCAGCGGTCGGCGTCTTGGCCGTCGCTAAACTGGCGCTCCTCGCCATGGTCATCGTGGTAGCTATTGCCTTATTGGGCGAGTTCAGCAGAGGTGACCTTGCGATGGTGCGTTCGCTTCTGCGATGGCGGACGTCCGGCGACCGGTTGACCGCCACGCTGGCCGGTAGGAACCCGCCTGGTAGGAGGGATGGTCTGTCAGGATGAAGAGCCCAGAGGCTTTGCTCGGCGTTATGCAGTACAGAGTTCTGTGGTCAGGGATTGGGGGTAGAGATGAGAAGTGAGTCCGTGAAGTTGGGACTGATCGGATGCGGACACGTGGCAGTCAAGTGGCACCTGCCCACACTGGAGTCCATGTCGGATGTCCAGGTTGTGGCACTGGCCGACATCGTGGGACGCCACCCGCAGGTGGTCGGGATCATCTGCGGGCACGTGCACTGGCCGATTTCACGCGAATGGGCCGGCACGCAGGCACGCATCATGCCGAGCGTCGCGGTGGACGTTCGGCATGGCGTCGACGAGTCAGAGGCCCGAGGGCGTCCTGTCTACATGCTGCACGGCGTGTCGCGGGAGCTTGGCCTGATCAGCCAGGCACGGATGGCCGACTAGAGGATACTAGGCGGCTTTCTTGATCAGGAAGCGGTAGACGCCGCCGTCTTCCGAGTGCTCGAGCAATTCGTTGCCCGTCTGTCGACAGAATGCCTCGAAGTCGGCGACGGACCCGGGGTCCGTTGCAAGGATTTCCAGGATCCCGCCTTCG
>JBFEPU010000248.1:0-4472 GCA_041549915.1 Anaerolineae bacterium
TTACTGATCACGACACAACGGAAGGAGTCGCAGAGGCAGTCGATGCGGCTCTAGGCACTCGCCTGGAAGTGATTCCCGGTGTGGAGATCAGTACCGATGTCTGGCGATCAGAGCTTCACGTCGTGGGATACTACATCGACGACGGGAATCCCAGTTTGTGCAGCAAGCTTGCGCTTTTCCGTGATTCCCGACTCGACAGGGCCCAGAGGATGGTAGCGAAGCTTAATCGAATGGGCCTACCTGTCGCTTGGGACCGAGTGCAAGAAATCGCTGGGGAGGCCGCCGTGGGGCGCCCGCATATTGCCCGAGCCATGCTCGAGGAGGGTCACATCTCCTCGCTGGACGAAGCATTCCATCGCTACATCGGGAGGAACGGTCCTGCCTATGCGGAACGCTTCAAGCTCTCGCCAGCGCAAGCCGTGCGGACCATCCTGTCCGCAAAAGGCCTACCCGTGCTGGCTCATCCCCTTCACGTACAGCGGATGGTTCCAGAGCTGGTCAAGGCCGGACTCCTTGGGCTGGAAGTTTACTATCCCGGCTACTCTCCTGACGAAACGCGATTCCTGTGTCGCCTCGCCTCCAAACACGGTCTCATCATAACAGGAGGAAGCGACTTTCACGGAGAAGATGTACAGCCGGCGAACAAGCTAGGTGGCGTGACGGTGCCGCAAGTTGTGGTAGAGAATCTGCGTGCGCGCCACGAGAACCTTCGCGCTTTGGCGTGAGATCGTATGCCTTCTACCATCGCCGGAATCACATCCAGCCGACGGTCTGATCGGGCCCATGCTCATTTCTTGGATCTGGGAGCTGCCCCTCTCCTGCGAGGAGACCGTCTGGTGTCCTGTGGCCTGATTCCGGCAAGAGGCACCTCTACGACGATCCCACTCTCCAACTCGACCTGAACCGTTTCCTTGAGTACGTTGTAGCCTGTGACCTTGCCCACACCATCAGCCGTTCTAACGATTTCTCCCGCTCTGGGCATCTTCTGCTTTGCTTCCCGGTAGTACTCATCTTCATAGGTCAGGCAGCACAGCAGACGACCACACATGCCCGATATCTCCATTGGGCTCAGGGGTAGATTCTGCTGTTTTGCCATCTTGATGGACACAGGGATAAACTCACATAGGTGAGTGGTACAGCAGAGCTCTCGCCCGCAAGGTCCCACTCCGTCCACGAGCTTGGCCTCATCACGGACTCCGATTTGTCTCAACTCAATTCGTGTGCGAAACACGCGCGCCAAATCGCGGACCAGAGCCCGGAAATCTACTCGTTGCTCGGACGTGAAGAAGAACACCAGATGAGAACCGTCATAATTGTACTCGGCCCGGATTACCTTAATGGGCAATCCGTATTCCACCACCTTCTCCTGGCACTCTTCCAGGGCCTGCTGCTCGCGACGGGCATGGTACTCTGCATTGGCCAAATCAACAGAAGTCGCTGTGCGTAGAACAGGCTTGAGCTGGCCAACGATCTCTTGCTGTGGTACCTCCTTGGGAGGGATCACCACTCTCGCCAGCTCTCGTGCTCGTGATGTTTCTACCACTACATAGGCGCCTTCCTGCAGATCCTCCACGCCCCTCGGGTCGAAATAGTAGATTTTGGTCGCTGGTTTGAAACGAACACCAACTATCAGTGTCATAGCAGTATACTTAACTCCCATCAAGTGCTTGTGTCACTCCGCGTTCGTTGGCTGGGGCCGCCGGTGGCGATGGCCTGTTCATCCCTCCTCCGTCGGGTAGGGCATCTTCAAGAACAGAACATCCAGAGCCAAACGCGGATTGACGTTTTGCTCCACCTGCTGCGCAGCATCTCGTATGGAGCGCAGAGAGAAGAGAATCTCGCTGCACGTGAAGCGCTTCGCCTCATTGATTACCGTCTGTTTGCGGTCAATGTTCGTCAACGCATGGACATTCCCGCTTTTCGTGAGCAGCAGATCCCGCCACCAGCTTTGCCAGAGATCGAACACGTCTAGCAGCAGCGACCGGTTCTGGCTGAGCTGCTCTGCCAGCTTCATGCGCCCTGTTCGTTCCTGCCGCAGTACTTGCTCAAGCGCGACGAAGCACTTTTCGCGGTTCAGCAAAAGGGTATCGTCGTTCCTGGATTCGATTGCCCAGCCAACACGTCCCTCCGATAAGCTGGCCACCAAGTTGGCCTCCCGCGGCTCCATGGCCCAGTGAACCTGAAGCGCCTTCTGAACCTGCGCGACAGGAAGTGGGCGCAGATTGAACACCTGACAGCGCGACACGATTGTCGGCAGAAGCAGGCCCACCTGAGTTGCCGTCAAGATGAGGACCACCTTCGGCGGTGGTTCCTCCAGCGTCTTCAGAAGACAGTTCGCTGCTTCAAGAGTTGCCTGCTGAAAGTCGCAGAGGACATAGACACGCCAGCGCCCCTCGAATGGCGCGAGCGACATCTCTTTCTGCAATAGGCGAATCTGGTCAATCTTGAGGCTGCTGCCCGGCTCGTCGATGACGCGCACATCGGGGTGAAGACCACTCCCGATCTTGCGGCATGCGCCACAGCTCCCACACGGCCTGATCTCCGGATCGAGGCAGTTCAGCGCACGCGCCAGATAAAGTGCCAGGCTCGTCTTGCCAACATGCGGCGATCCCGCAAACAAATAGGCATGCGAGAGACGTCCAGACTCCAAGCCACGCTGCAGCAGCTCAACCGCCCACTCGTGACCTATAATCAACGGAGTGACTTTCTCATCTGCCGCGCCCATAGACGTATTCTAGCATGACTTGGGCGGGGTGTCCAGTCAGGCGCGCCCGCTGCTGGGAGACACAGTGACCGCCTAACACTTGCCGGGGCCGGTATCCTTTGGCAAAGGTTCTTGTCTTGTGCTACACTTGCCAGCGACGGTTCTTCCTTCGCAGTATCAGCTATCGGGGGGCGTGATGAGAACAACCAACCTTTTTGAGTATGGCCGCAAGCAGCAAAAGGAGAGAGAACAGCCCCTCGCTGCTCGCGTCCGTCCACGAACGCTCGATGAGTTCGTTGGGCAGGAGCACATCGTAGGTCCAGGCACACTTCTGCGTCGTGCCATCGAAGCGGACCGCATTTCCTCGATGATCCTGTGGGGGCCGCCCGGCAGCGGCAAGACCACACTGGCAATGATTGTCTCCCACCATACCGCAGCCCATTTTGAGAGCATCAGCGCTGTGATGGCCGGGGTGAAGGACATCCGCAGACTGGTGGACGAAGCTAAGGATCGACGGAACATGTACGGACAGCACACCATCCTGTTGGTAGATGAGATCCATCGCTTCAACAAGGCGCAACAGGACGCCCTGCTACCGTACGTGGAAGACGGCACGATCCTACTCATTGGCGCAACCACGGAGAATCCGTACTTCGAGGTCATCAGCGCTCTGGTTTCGCGATCTCGCGTCTTCCAACTTAGACCGCTGGCAGATGAGGAGATCGAGATTGTCCTGCAACGTGCACTTTCCGATGAGCAGAGAGGACTGGGCAAAATACCTGTTCAGATTGACGCCGAGGCTTTGGCTCACCTGGTGTATGTGGCTGGCGGGGATGCGCGCAATGCGTTGAACGCGCTGGAATTGGCTGTCACTACCACCCCGGCCAACAAGAACGGGATTGTGCGCGTCGATCTGGAAGTTGCGCAGGAATCCATACAACGTCGCGCCCTGCTCTACGATAGGGATGGAGATGCACACTACGATACGATTTCTGCCTTCATCAAGAGTGTGCGCGGTGGCGATCCCGATGCTGCCCTCTATTGGATGGCGCGTATGATCTACAGCGGCGAAGACCCTCGCTTCATTGTGCGCCGCATGATCATCCTCGCGTCAGAAGACATCGGGCTGGCCGATCCGCAGGCTCTCAGCATTGCTACGGCTGCTGCTCAGGCTCTGGAGTGGGTGGGATTGCCAGAAGCGCAGTACGCCTTGGCAGAAGCGGCCATTTATCTGTCCACTGCACCGAAGAGCAACTCATGCGGAGCGTATTTCAAGGCCCTCACGCACGTGGAGCAAGAGGGCATCACTGAGGTACCCAACCACTTGAAGGACAGCAGCAGAGATGCGCAGGCCCTGGGGCATGGGGAGGACTACCAGTACCCACATGACTTCCCAGAGCACTGGGTGCCGCAGCAGTACCTGCCTGATGCTCTGAAAGGTGCACGCTGGTACCAACCTGGCGAACTGGGGTATGAGAAGGAGATCAGGGAACGACTGGCAAAGCGCAGCGCACAGCCAGGCCAGCAGCAATCCCCGTGACAGCGCCGCAGCTCTGTCTGCACACAAGGGAGCACGTCCGCGAACCTTACAGCGTGGCTGCGCGCGTGGACCTCGTCAGTGCACAGCCTCCGCTCCCGCCGGTCCCCCACCAGCAGCGGTCGCGGCCTGCTCCAACAGCGTAATGGCGCCGTAGGAGCTCCGCACAAATGGCCCGCAGAACACACCTCTGAAGCCCATGTCCTGCGCTACACTTGCATAGTGATCGAA
>JBFEPU010000249.1:0-4460 GCA_041549915.1 Anaerolineae bacterium
CAAGGAGCATCAGGTAGGCCAGACGGGGAAGACGGTACACCCTGACTTGTACGTCGCGTGCGGCATATCTGGCGCAATTCAGCATCAGGCGGGCATGAAGGAATCAAAGTTCATCGTGGCGATCAACAAGGACCCCGCAGCTCCGATTTTCCAGATCGCGGATGTAGGCATCGTCGGTGATCTGTACAAGGTGATCCCAGAGATGATCAAGCAGCTCAAAGCGGTCGGAGCAGGCAGTAAGATCTAGCGAAAGCGCCCATGACTTGCTCGTCCCCCTTCCTCTCCGCCACCACAAGCCTCGGGAGGGGAAGGGGGAAGTGAAGAGGATTGTGTGAACAAGCCCCGTGTGGTCGACTCCGAAGTGCGTGTGCGATATGCAGAGACTGATGCCGAGGGTGTGGTATACTACGCCAATCACTTTGTCTATATGGAAGTGGGACGCGTCAACTACCTCCGCGCCCTGGGATTCGATCCCTCCGCGGGTCACCGCGGTGAGGGGATCGTCATCACGGAGGCTGCCTGCCGCTATCGCGCTCCGGCACGGTTCGATGACCACCTGATCGTCCGTACGTGGGTGGAGAACATCCGCCGCTCGAGTTTCACCTTTCTGTACGAGATTGTGCACGTCGAGGATAGGCGCCTGATCGCTGAGGGCCGCACTGTCCAGGTCTTTGTTGACCTCGATACCATGCAGCCGGTCCGCATACCGCCAGAGCTGCGCGACGTCCTCCGCGCAGCAGCTGCCCCAGCTACCCATTGAGGCCTTCAGATAGGGAACCCCATGCTGGAAGTCGAACAGCACGGCCCAGTTGTCAAGTTCCGTTCGGCGCGCACCATTCTCGGGCGTGCTTTCTACCACACAACAGCCTACTGGGTGGATGGCCTGCTGATTGACACTGGCTGTGCCCATGCTGCTCAAGAACTGCTCCGGGCGCTCAACTCCTTGCCAGTGGAGCAGATTGTCAACAGCCACAGCCATGAGGACCATATTGGTGCCAACGGCCCCCTTCAGCGAGAGCGTGGGGCCGCGATCTGGGCGCATGCGCTGGCCCTACCCATCTTGGCCGATCCGAGGCTACAGCATCTGCACCTGTACCGGCGTGTCTTCTGGGGATGGCCTGAGCCCTCGCAAGCTAGCCCGGTTGGCGACTGGCTGGAGACCCGCCGATATCGCTTCCGAGTGGTGCACACTCCAGGGCATAGTCCGGACCACATCTGTCTGCACGAGCCAGACCAAGGTTGGCTCTTCTCAGGGGATGCATACATCGGCGGGCGAGACCGTGCGGCCAGGCCAGACTATGACATGTACCAGATCATTGATTCACTGAAGAGGCTCGCTGCTCTTCCCTTGATGCGCATCTTCCCCGCCAGCGGGACAGTCCGCGACAATCCTGTGGCAGGCATCCAGCGCAAGATCGACTACCTGGAAGAGCTCGGTGCAGAGGTGCATCGCCTGCACGACATGGGGCTCGACGTTGCTGCGATCAAGAGGCGGCTTTTCGGGACCGAGTCGCATATCACGTACTTGTCGCACGGGCACTTCAGGGCCAGCCATCTCATCAGATCCTACCTGCGGGGGAAGATTCCGCCCAGGACGAGCAGATGACAGTCGGCGTTGTACGCGCCACCGCTGATACCTTGGAGGGCGGCATGGCCGAGCTGATGCGGCTGATCGGCTACGAACCGCGGGCGGATTTGCTGTTTGTCAAGCCCAACGTGCCTGGCCCAGGACCGGCTGGACAGGGCCTGTACACTGATCCGGCCGTGGCCGACGCCTTTCTCCAACTCTGGCCAGGAAAGACTGTGGTCATCGGCGAGAGTTGCATCGTAGGCGGTGACGCGGACATTGCGCTTCGCAAGACCGGGTATGCTGCCGTGGCGGAACGTCGTGGCGCTGCCCTGGTCAACCTGGATCACGCCGACAGGTTCGAGGTGCCCTGGCCCCACGGTCGACTCAGACTGCCGACCTATTTGCGTACTCACGAGTACGTCAACATCGCCAAAATGAAGACCCACATCCAAACCGGCGTTACCTTGGGAATGAAGAATCAGAAGGGCCTGCTAAGCTGTGCCGACAAGAAGGCGTTTCACCGCCTGGGATTG
Organism: Anaerolineae bacterium; assembly: GCA_041549915.1. Classification (GTDB taxonomy): domain Bacteria; phylum Chloroflexota; class Anaerolineae; order UBA2200; family UBA2200; genus JBFEPU01. The sequence continues at coordinate 2,104 of JBFEPU010000249.1, forward strand.
AATGAGTGCATCCAGGCTTTGGCGGAGGTGGCTCACCCCGCTCTGACCATAGTGGATGGCATCGTGGCGCTGGAAGGTAATGGCCCGTGGCGCTACGGGCGGCCAGTGGAGATGAATGTGCTGGTAGCGGGTACGAACATGATCGAAGTCGACAACGTCTGCCGAGAGCTGATGGGTTTTGCCCCCGACCATGCACCGCACATCCCCGAACGAACACACGTAGAAACGGTGGGGTTGCGCATAACGGAAGCCAGTCGTCGCTTCGCCTTTGACTATGAAGGGCATTTGCTCTATAAGAACGTGTACGAGCACGTCAACGACTCGTGTAGTGGCTGCAACTGGACGTTGTACCATACCTTCAAGGCAGTCAAGCGCAGCAGATGGCGCCGGATCAAGTTCCGGTACCGTGGCGAGTGGCGTCGTCTGGACGTTGTGATGGGCCATGCTGACAAACTGCCGGCTGGACATGGGAGAATCATCTGCGTGGGTGATTGTGCGCGGCAGTTCGCCAAGGCACACCGACTGCCACTGGCACGCGGATGTCCGCCCGATGCCGAGGATGTGCTCGAACTGCTGTAGGTGGTGGCGTTGGCAGGACGGGATACGATTCAAGCAGTTGCCTTTGAGCAGCTGATGGATCTTGTCAAGAACCCCTATCGGGACTGGGAAACACACTATCCGGGCCGCCGTGCGTTTGGGTATCTGTGCACCTATGCTCCACTAGAGGTGCTGCACGCGGCCGGCTTTACACCGCTGCGTTTGATGCAGCTCTCCGGCCCTGTGGCCCTGGCAAATGCGCATCTGCCCTCCTTTGCCTGCGCGCCAGCGCGGGCAGTCACCGAGCGGATGTTGAGCGGTGAGCTGGACTGGATCACGGGGGTGCTCTTTACGCACACTTGCGATACGATGCAGTGTCTGGCGGACATCTGGCGCATGGCCGGGCCTCGGTTCAAAGTCATTCCCTTCTCACTGCCTACGGTGCTCAGTGCTCCGAACGTCAAGTCGTATGTGGTGGCAGAGCTGCAGCGCCTGGCAGCGCTCCTCGAGGCCGAGTTTGGCACCGCAGTGACCGATGATGCGCTGCGTACGAGCATCAGGTGGTATAACGAGCAGCGGCGTCTGCTGTCGGTGCTCCACGAACGCCGCGGCTGCTTCGCTGTGGAGCAGTTGTGGGCGCTCACAATGGCCGGCATGCTGATGCCGGTGGAAGAACATATCACCTTGCTGCAGTCGTCATTGCTGAGGACGGAAGGCAGTCCTGGGGCTGAGAATGGGGGGCCAGGGCTCGTGCTCGTCGGGGCCATCCTGGATGATCCGATCGTGCCAAGACTGATAGAGGAATTGGGTGGACGGGTGGTGGGAGACGATCTGTGCACCGGCAGTCGCTACTATGACACACTGGTGGATGAGGCAAGGGAGCCAGTGGTTGCACTGGCCGAGCGTCATCTGCAGCGGGTGACCTGTCCTGCAAAGCACAATGCAGCGAACGGGCGTGCGCACCGGCTGCGGAGTCTGGTGCGGACAACAGGCGCACGAGGCGCGATTTTCGTGCTGCCCAAGTTCTGTGATCCCCACGCGTTTGATTATGTGCCGCTTGCCAAGGCGCTTGACCACGACGGGGTGCCACACTTGCTCATCGAGACCGATGTGACCACAGCGACCGGGCAGCTGCGCACCCGCCTGCAGGCATTCATCGAGGTGCTGGAGAACGCACATGGCTAAGCGGTACAAGAAGCTGAAGACGGCCGCAGACCTGCAGCGCCTGATGCAGGCGCATTACCGGCAGGCGCGATTCCTGCGCCTGGGGCGCCCGGTGGCGTGGGTAGCGAGCGGTGCACCTGTGGAACTCCTGCGAGCGATGGGAGTGCTGCCGGTCTACCCGGAGAACTATGGGGCGCTGTGTGGTGCACGGCGAGAGGCGGTCCACCTGTGTCAGACTGCTGAAGCGCAGGGCTATTCTGCAGACCTGTGCTCCTATGCACGCAGTAGCCTGGGTTCGATGTTTGATCACAAAAGTGCCCCGATGCGTGGTCTGCCCAAGCCCGATGTGCTGCTCTGCTGCAACAACATCTGTGGCACGGTGGTGAAATGGTACGAGGCCGTTGCGCAGCACTATGACACGCCGCTGTTCATCTTGGATACTCCGTTCATCTACGATCACTATGGACCCCAAATGCAAACCTACGTTCAGGAGCAGCTGGAAGAGCTGATCCGCTTTGTTGAGAGAGCGACAGGTCGCCGCTTGGACTGGAAGCGTCTTGAGGAAGCTGTGAAGCTCTCCAATCAGACCGTCTCGCTGTGGGGGGAGATCCGTGCCCTCTGTAAGGCACGACCTTCGCCCCTAAACGCCCCGGACC
>JBFEPU010000250.1:0-4442 GCA_041549915.1 Anaerolineae bacterium
CTCGTGAAGCGTGCCCTTGACAACGGTGGGCGGCTCGTAGTGGTGGATGATGGAGATAACGGACTAGCTCCGCTGGCCTCCATGAACCTGAGACTGTCCGACATTGACCAGGGGATCGAGATAGCCAAACGTGCAGACTCGCCAGCCGTACTGTACGGTACTGGCGTCACGAAGAAAGCGGCGAGAGCATTGAAGGGACTGAAGGATCAGGCCTCGTTCATCGCACTCCAGCCCGGCGTCAACACACAGGCTGCCGTCGCCTTCGGGTTCGAAGATGGATTCGATCCATCTGCTGCCGAGGCACTGTACTTGCTGGTCGGTGAGCAGGACTGGGACGGCAAGGATGTCTTGGAGGCTGTGGGCAGAGGCGCATTCCTGATTGTGCAAGCCAGCTATGAATCACCCCTGACCGCGCGGGCTGACGTGGTGCTACCCATGGCTATCTGGTCAGAACGCGCAGGCAGCCTGACGGACACCACGGGACGCGTGCAGAAAGCCAACCAGGCGGTGCAGCCGAAAGGACAAGCAAAGCCAGACTGGGAGATTCTCTCTCTGCTGGCGAACAAGATGGGCAAGAAGCTCGGCGCTTCGCTAGACGATATCTCGGCTCGCGCCGCCAAGCAGTTGAAGTGAGAGGAGAATCCTTCATGGCAAAGGTCAAGATCGCTACCGACTGGCTGGCTGCCTGTGCAGGGTGCCACATGTCCTTGCTGGACATCGACGAGCGTATCGTCAAGCTCTTGGAAGCAGTAGAGTTCACATCCAGTCCAATCACAGACTTGAAGCAGCCACCGGAGGAAGGCGTGGCCGTCGGCATTCTGAGCGGCGCCATCAGCAACACGCGCAATGTCGAAGTAGCCAAGATGTTTCGTGAGCGCAGCAAGATCCTGATCGCTGTCGGGGACTGCGCCACCTTCGGCGGCGTCGTTGCCTCCCGCAATCTGGTAGGCACACCGGAAGCACTGAGACGAGCGTACATCGAGACGGAGAGCACTGTCGATGGCTTCATCCCGGACTCCCCAGAGCTTGGCACACCGCTCAACATGGTGACGGGTGTCGGTGAGGTGGTGAAGATTGATCTCTTCATCCCTGGATGCCCGCCTCGAGCGGATACTCTGTTCTACGCACTCTCGGAGTTGCTCGCGGGACGCGTTCCTGTCGTTTTGCCACCTGAGCATTTCGTGTACGATTAGAGGAGAATACACATGGTTGCACGCAAGCTGACAATTGAACCTGTAACGCGCATCGAAGGCCATGCGCGAGTGACTATCCATCTGGATGATGATGGGAAGGTGAAGGAATCCTTCTTCCACGTGGATGAATTCCGCGGTGCCGAAAAGTTCTGCGAAGGACGCCCCTACTGGGAAATGCCGCAGATCACGCAGCGCATCTGTGGCATCTGCCCTGTCAGCCATCATCTGGCCTCCGCCAAGGCTGGCGATGGCATCGCCGGGGTGGAGCCGCCACGCCCGGCCAAGCTGCTGCGCGAGTTGATGCACATGGGCCAGTACATCCAGTCTCACGGCATGCACTTCTTCCACCTCGCTGCCCCTGACTTGGTGCTGGGCTTTGATGCCGATCCCGCCAAGCGTAACGTGATCGGCATCATCGAGGCCAACCCCGAACTGGCGCTGAAGGCTGTGCACCTGCGCCGTTTCGGTCAGCAGATCATTGAGAGGCTGGGCAACAAACGCGTGCACCCCTTCTTTGCGGTGCCAGGCGGAGTCAGCGCAGCGCTAAGCAGCAAAGACCGGGACGAAATCCTTGCCGAAGTGGACAGCATCCTGGAGATTGTCAAGGTGGCCGTCAGCGTGGCTAAGGGCTGGATCAGCGACAACCAAGCCTTGGTGGACAACTTTGCCTCTTTCCCATCCCTGTACAAGGGCTTGGTGGATGAAGACGGTGCTCTGAGTCTGTACGAAGGTGAAGTGCGGATCGTAGACCCGGAAGGAAAGAAGCTGGCGCAGTTCAAGGCGGCTGACTATCTGGACTATGTGGCGGAGCATGTGGAGCCGTGGTCGTATCTCAAGTTCCCCTACTACCGTCCTATGCACTGGACAGGAGGGAACAGCACTTTCCGGGTTGGCCCATTGGGGCGCCTGAACGCCGTCGACAAGATCAAGACACCGCTGGCCAGCGAGGAGTTTCGGCTGTTCAAGCAGATCAACGGCGGCAAGCCGGTTGAGCCGTCGCTATACTACCACTACGCGCGTCTCATCGAGACTGTCTACGCTGTGGAGCGAGCGACAGAGCTTTTGGAAGATCCCGACATCCTGTCCACAGGAATCCGCACCTTCCCGGGGACCAGACTTGTGGGCCACGGAGTCGGCGTGATCGAGGCGCCCAGAGGAACCCTGTACCATGACTATGATACAGACGAGAACGGCCTCCTAACCAGGGTCAACCTCATCGTGGCCACAGGGAACAACAACTGGGCCATGCAGACGGCATCGGAGTTGGTGGCAAAAGCCTTTGTAGATGGAGACAAGCTAACGGAAGGTATGCTGAACCGAGTGGAGGCAGCTATCCGCTGCTATGATCCCTGTCTGTCCTGCTCCACGCACGCCATCGGCCAAATGCCGTTGGAAGTCACGCTGGTGGCAGCGGGCGGCACAGTGCTGGACCGTATCCGTCGCTAGCGTGAGCTCCAGATCGTTCGTTCTGCAAGCAGGCGAACAGCGCTGTTCGCCTGCTTATAGCATATAGGCACATATAGGGGCAAATGTCTCGCACACTGGTGATTGGCTACGGCAACCTGTACCGCGCCGACGACGGGGTCGCGTACGACGTCATCAACACTTTGCGCCAGAGCTTGGGCCACGGGTCGCTGGAGGAAGGCAGCACAGGGCTGGAGGAACTGGGAGCACAGATCGATTCCATCTTCCTCACCCAACTAGGCCCCGAGTTGATAGACACGCTGGCGGACTATGACCAGGTCATCTTCGTGGACGCCCACGTGCGCGAGGACGTAGGCGACCTGTACAGCACACCGGTCTCGCCAGCCTACACCCCCTCCGCATTCACCCATCACATGACTCCAGCAATGCTTCTGGCGTTGCTCCAAGCTCTTCACGACCAAGAACTGCCTGGATACATTGTCTCGATTCGCGGTCATGACTTTGGCTTCCGCCGCGGCCTGTCGACGGCTGCCGCTTCGCTTGTAGAGCCAGCCAGTGCACGCATTCTACAGCTACTATCACTGCCAGGAGAAGATCGATGCCCTTAGTCGAACTCACCATCAACGGTCATCCAGTGCGCGTTGAAGAAGGCAGCACTGTCCTCGATGCTGCGACCGCCGCAGGGATCAAGATCCCAACCCTTTGCCACCATCCGGCTCTGCCTGACATTGGAGCGTGCCGAATCTGCGTGGTAGAAGTGGGAATTCCAGCAACCAGGACAAATGCCGATGGCACTTCAGAGACCACCTACACCACCTCGCTCCAACCAGCATGCACTTATCCCGTGGCCCATGACATACGCGTGGAGACGCACACTGCGGAGGCCATCGCTGTACGTCGTTTCGTGGTGGAACTGCTGCTGTCTGACCACCCACTGGACTGCATGACCTGCGACGCTGCCGGCGACTGCGCCCTGCAAGATGTGGCCTACGAACTGGATGTGAAGGAAGTGCCGTATGTGGGCGAGATACACCACTACGCTGTAGATGATCCCAATCCTTTCTTTGATCGGGACTATAACAAGTGTATCGTGTGCCAAGCGTGCGTGCGAGCCTGCAGCTCTATCAATGGGGTCGAAGCGATAGCGATGCTCAATCGCGGATTTCAGACAAAGCCTGGCACAGCAGACGACGGCTACCTCCAAGATTCGCCTTGTGAGTTCTGCGGCATGTGTGTGGAAGTATGTCCAACGGCTGCCCTGTACCCCAAGGCAGCCAGGGGCCAGGCACGTGCCTGGGAGATAGAGCCAGTCACCACCACTTGCGGCTACTGCGGTGTCGGCTGCCAGCTTGACCTGGGCATCAAAGATGGAAGGATCATCCAAGTGGCATCGAACTGGGATGCCCCTGCCAACCACGGCTGGACCTGTGTGAAGGGCCGTTTTGGCTTCGACTTTGTGCACCACCCCGACCGCCTGACGAGTCCGTTGATCAAGAAGAATGGTAGGTTTGTGGAAGCCAGTTGGGATGAGGCGCTGGGGTTTGTCGCGGACAAACTTGTCGAGATCAAGAGCCAACACGGCGGGGACGCCATTGGTGTCCTGTCGTCTGCCAAATGCACCAACGAGGAGAACTACCTGCTGCAGAAGCTTGCGAGGGCAGTGCTTGAGACGAACAATGTCGACCACTGTGCGCGCCTTTGACACTCCGCGACGGTGACCGGTCTGGTCACCGCGTTCGGGTCAGGTGCCATGACCAACTCGATGGACGACATCGCCGATGATGCTGAGATCTACTTTGTGATCGGCTCCAACACGACGGAGCA
>JBFEPU010000251.1:0-4374 GCA_041549915.1 Anaerolineae bacterium
AGCGCTCCCTGCACTGGTCGCCGGACTGCTGGATCCTCCACTGCTGCGTGGATGATAGGGGGTTGCAGCACTGCTCGGAATGTGATGTCTTCCCCTGTGATCGGCTGCAGGAGTGGGCCGGTCAGGACGAAGGCTATGGCGAGGCCTTGCAGCGTCTGCAGCGGATGCGAGCGGAGTGCTGACCGCTGGCGGCATGGGTGTTCATCGTAACGCTGCTCTGTGAACTCGTGCTGGGGGCCTCGCTGGTCCTCACAGTCGTCGCTCCCAGCCACCGGGTCTGGCCGCCGCCAGGCCGCGCAAGCTGGCAGTACGTGTTCGTGTGGTGTCTGACGATCGCAGCCGTCATCGGCTTTGTGGCTGTCGGAATGCTTGACTGGAACCGCTTCGTCTTCTTCAGCTCTATTCGGTTCCCAGTCGGGATCTCACTGGTTGTTGCCGGGCTCGCGTTGTCTGTGTGGGCGGTGGGGGCTCTCGGTGTGCGCGAGACACAGGGACTGGTCGGAAGATTCACTTCACAGGGACCTTACCGGTTCTCCCGCAATCCGCAGTATGTCGGTGACATGGCCATTACCGCTGGCTTGGCCGTGGTGTTCAATTCCGGGCTGGCCTGGATCCTGGCAGTGGTTGGCATCATACTGTTTGCTGTCCTACCGCTGACCGAAGAGCCATGGCTGCGCGAGCAATACGGCTCCAGCTACGAGGAATACGCTTGCAGCGTTCCAAGGTTCATTTCACTGAGGAGGAAAACGGCGCCTCAGTGATGCGCCGCCTGCGGCCTGGAAGACGCGGAGTGGATATCGACCTGCTCCGGCAAGCCATCAGGTGCGCGGCTGGGCCGCTTGCAGCGTCCAGGGAGTCTTGTGCCTCTTCAGCGCCACTGGCCCTGGAGCGCTGAGCACAGATCGTGCCGGTGGCACTGCTGGACTGGGCAGCGCCTCCGATGAGGCTGGAGGCCCGCCGGACGGAGTTGCGGCATGGGACAAGAGCACGATTCAGTGGATGTGAAACGGCTCGCCGCGCAGATCGATGCCGAGATCCGCGCGCTGCCGGTGCGGAACACGCCGAACGTGCGGGCCATTCGCCGACGGTACTCCAGGAGGCTGGAGGGGGCGGGGGCGCAGTTCGTGCTCGACCTGACCCTTGAGCTGCTGCTGGAATACGGGTACCGGGGGCCTGCCTATGAGTTGATCGCATCGCACCGCGGGGCTTTTCGGAGCCTGGACCAAGCTGCGGTGGAGAAGCTGGGGCGCGGCATCAACAGCTGGTGGGCGGTCGATTCTTTTGCGCGGACCCTGGCCGGGCCGGCCTGGCGCGACGGCCTGGTGCCGGACGCGCTGATCTGCCGGTGGGCTCGGTCGGAGGATCGCTGGTGGCGACGGGCGGCGCTGGTTTGCACCGTAGCGCTCAACGTCAGGTCGCGCGGGGGCAGGGGGGACGTGCCGCGCACGCTCGACGTGTGCCGCATGCTCGTGGAGGACCACGATGACATGGTGGTCAAGGCCTTGTCCTGGGCGCTGCGCGAACTCGTGGTGCACGACGCCCAGGCCGTGCGCGACTTTCTCGACCGGCACGAGCCCGTGCTGGCGGCCCGCGTGAAGCGCGAGGTGAGGAACAAGTTGAGAACTGGCATGAAGAACCCGCGCCGTACGGGCCGCTGAGTTCGTGGCGGCAGCCGGCAGAGCCGCATTCATGGGAGCAGGAAGCCTGCACGAACGCGGAGTAGGCTTGCACAAAACAGGAGGCGACCCAGATGAGCGAGGAGAAAACCTACACAGAACAGGAGGCCCACCGCTTTTTCGCCGGCAACGCCAATGGAGAGGTATGGGGCCTGCTGGGCAAAGGTGACCGCTCAGCTGAGGATGACCAGCTCATGATCCACGCTGCGCACGCCTCCCTCTACCACTGGCTGAAGGTGGGGACAGCCGTGCATCACCAGCGCGGTGCGTGGCTGATCGCACGGGTCTACTCGGAGCTGGGCCTGGCCGAGGCTGCCATGCGCTATGCGGAGCGGTGCCAGGATCTGACCAAGCAGCACACGGATTCGCTGGAGGACTTTGACAAAGCCTACGCCTACGAGTGCATCGCCCGGGCCAACGCTGTGGCGGGCAACATCGAGGAGGCGAAAAAGCTCAAGGCCCTGGCGGAAGAGGCGGGGGAAGCCATCGCTGATGAAGAGAGCAAAACGTACTTTGTCGGCGATCTGCAGGGCGGCAACTGGGGCAGTCTGGCATAGGTGCCATGGCTGGAGGCCGGCTGGAGCGAACACTGCGCTGCAGCCCAGAAGGAGTTGTCAACATGCCATTCCGGTGCCCTGAGTGCTCGGGTTCGAAAACTCTGCACATCACTGCGCGGCTGGAGCTGCCACCCGACAGCCGTTCAGATGAGATCACACTGCAGGTCGTCAAATGCACTGACTGTCGCTTTGCCGGAATCGCTGTCTACGAAGAGTCACGACGGGGCGCTTTGGACAGCGAGTCCATTCAGCACACCGGCTATGGGGTGGGCGAAGACGACTGGAAGGCCCTGCAGAGAGCGATCAAGCGCTGTCCAAAGCCGGATAGATGGGGCTGCGACTGCGCAGCTCACCAAAGATTCAGCACCTATGATGCCTCGGGGCGCTGGAACGCACTGCACCAACTGGCACTTGGTGAAGCTTTCGAGATGGAGTTGTAGCGCGCAGGCTCTCCATCAGCGCTTCGGTACCTCTGGGCCAACCTCATGGTGGCCCGTTCGAAGCTTTCTAGAGATGTGGAGGCGACGATTGAGTGGTCAGGGACAGAGATGACATGAGGAAAGAGCAGGTCACCAGGTGGATTCTCGTGCTGGGTCTGGTCTCGGCTGCGCTGTGGCGGCTGCCTTGGCAGACTGATGAGGCGCTGGCGGGCCCTGCGGTTCTTGTCTCCAGCCTCGTCGGCAACGACCCTGCCAGGTGGCGGACCGCCCGCGTGGACCGTTCTGCCGTAGCCACTGAGCTTGCCTACGGTACGTTCTTCGGCGGCAGCAGCGCCGACTCAGGTGATGACATTGTCCTCGACGCCGATGGCAACACGTACGTTGCCGGCAAGACAAACTCGGCCGACTTTCCGGTGTTGGACGCTATGCAGCCGGTCATCGCTGGGGACTATGATGCGTTCGTCGCCAAGTTTGATCCCGCCGGCGCGCTGGTTCTCTGCACCTTCATAGGTGGCAGCGGGGAGGATCTAGCCTCCTCGGTCGCTGTGGACAGCATGGGCAACATTTACGTCGCCGGCCACACCAAGTCCAACGACTTTCCAACACTCAACGCGATGCAGCCGGCATTTGGCGGGGGGGAGCAGACTGGCGATGGCTTCGTTGCCAAGCTGAATGCGGAAGGCACGGCCTTTATCTACTCGACCTACGTCGGGGGGAGTGAAGCGGACCGTGTGGAGGCGATGGCGGTGGACGTCCATGGAAGCGCGTATCTCACGGGCAGTACAGGTGGAGCCGGCTTCCCAACCCGAGATGCCTGGCAGACGCACTTTGGTGGCGGTGCATCGGATGCCTTTGCCACGAAGCTGGGTCCGCAAGGGCTCTTGCTGTACTCGACGTACCTGGGTGGCAGCAGCGAGGACAGCGGTCACGATATCGCCGTCAATGAACTCATCCACGCCTACATCGCCGGCAGCACCTTCTCCAGCGACTTTCCCGTCGCCAACTCGTTGCAGGCCTCTTCGGCCTCACCAGAGAACAGCGATGCCACGGTCGTCGAGCTGGACCCCACTGGGGGGGAGCTGCTCTTTGCCACATACTTTGGCGGCAGCGGCTATGACAGAGCCGTCGCACTGGCGGTGGATGGCAGCGACAACATCTACGTTGCGGGGATCACCAGTTCGTCGGTCTTTCCCGAGGGGGTGGAGTTTCCGTCGCCAAGCGCGTTCCAGTCCAACTACGCGGGCATCGGAGAGGGCGATCAGCCGTCGCAGGGTGGGGATGCCTTTCTGTGGGTGATCAACCGGAATCAGCAAGGTGCCAGCGTCGCGTATGGGACCTTTCTCGGCGGCAGCGACTCTGACTATGCCGCAGCTCTGGCCCTGGACCGCGAATGCAGTATCTACCTGACCGGCCACACCGAATCCCACGATTTCCCGCTGGCCGATGCCCTGCAGGCCAATCTAGGCGGGGAGAGGGCGGCGTTTGTCGCACGGGCGAAGCAGTGTGAGCCAGGCTCCCTGGAGTTCACGCCGTTGACCTACTATGGAGGCAGCAGCAGCGACAAGGGAAAGGGCATCGCGGTCAGCAGTCCAGGCGAAATCCTGGTCACCGGGTCTACCGAGTCGGAGGACCTGCTCATGACAGACGACGCCTACGACGCAACGCACAACGGGCAGAGCGATGCCTTCGTGGTTCGGCTTC
>JBFEPU010000252.1:0-4359 GCA_041549915.1 Anaerolineae bacterium
GCGACCGGTGCTGTTGGTAGTACTCTTGCTGGCAACCGTGGCTGGTTGCACAGACTTCTGGAAGACTCCTACCCCGACCCCAACTTCAACACCTGTGCCTGACATCCCTCAGGAGGTTGTCACTGCGCTCTATGCAGCGTTGGATCATCTCCGTGTCACCCACACCGGACAGGCCCCCCCGGAAGATGTCCGGTGGTCAGGATCGAACACAACTCCGCCGAATATCACTGGCGTCCAGTTCTATGAGTTCGAGGCGAACGGCTGGCGAATGGCGATTAACACTCCTCTGATCTCCGGGGACGCGTCTCTCTACGAGATCATGCTCACCAACCCGGAAACTACCTTTCGTTGGACGTCCAAGCTGACCGCGGACTATGCCCTGTTAGAGTCCAATCTGGACGTGGCTGCCGACGTGCTGGTTGTGCGGGACACGGTCCTGTGGCACGTCAATGGGCGCTACGCTGACCAAGCGCCGGGACACGGCCTGACCTGGGTTGGCAAGCGCACCACTCCTGAAGGCTCGGTGGGCCAAGAGTCCTGTCAGTTCACGGCAAATGCCTGGACGATGAAAGTCGCCTACCAGCTGGCCCGCGCTGACCAGGTGAGCTACCGCGTCGAGTTGACCAATCTGAGCAACGCATTCATGTGGCGCGGAATCGTTGATCCTCAGGGCAAGGTCAAGGAGGTCCGGGCTCTGCGCTGACTTTACGGGGTGGCCGGGCCTACGAGCGTATTGCAGATAGTCTAACCACTTGGGCTCGCCCAAGTGGTTTTCTCGTAGTCGTTTCTCTTGCTCCATCGGCGCTGCGTGTCCACAGGACGTGTCCAGCGGGTATGTGACACGGACAGGTCCAGCGCACTACCTTTCGCCCATATCGGGGATCCCCGGAAGCCTGTCCTAAGTACTCAAGGTCAGCCGGGTGGCTACGATTCCCCTCAGGGTGATTCGAATGCAACCGGTCCGGTCTGGTATAGGTTGTTGCCGACCAGCACCAGATCGAACAGGTCCACACTGCCATCCCCGTTCAAGTCAGCCCGCAGGCCAGCTGTATCCTGCGCGCCAAACGTGCTGCTGATCAACACCAGATCGAAAAGGTCGATTGTCTCGTCACCGTTGAGGTCACCAGCCGGCAGAACGACGGTGGGCATCGCCTTCGTCTCCCCTTCGGCGGCTATGGTCACGTTGCCCTCGGCGCTGAGGTAGCCTTCTCTCATCGCCCTGATAGCATGCTGACCTGGCGGGATATCGAGGATGGTGTACGCACCGTCGGGCTCCGTCGTCGCGGGCTCCAGTTCGCCAAGGGTCACTCCGACGCCCTCATACGTCATGCGTCCCTGAAGCATGATCTTTCCCGTCACGATGCCCGTCTGCGACGGTGTGGAGGGTGGCGGATACGGAGGCGGTGCAATCGTCTTCACTCCTGGGGAGCAGCCAAAGAGCAGACCACAGATCAAAAGTGAGAACAGCAGGCGAAGCTTTCTCATTACTGGCCTCCTATCAGCTCAAGCTCCAGCCTTTGCCTTGGACACGACCGATTCCGAGTTGTACGCTGAACGCCGTGGTCGCATCGAGCCATGCATGACGGCTGCGCGAGCTGAACTTCAAGCGCCTCTAGTTCCGCAGCACGCTGACGCCCAGGTTATCCGCGTGATCTCCAATGCGCTCCAGGTTGCGCAGCGTTTCAACGAAAAGAATGTCCGCTTTGGGCGTGCAGATGCCACTTTCCAACCGTTGGCGGTGAGACTCCCGTAGTTGCCTGTGCATTGCGTCGATTCCGTCTTCTCCCTCCATTACCGCACGTGCGATCGCTCGGTCGCCGCTCGCCAGCGCCCTTACCGCGAGTGTCCAGACTTCGAGGACCAGCCCGTAGAACTTCAGCAACTCGACCTGAGCCTGTGAGCTGAACGGGATCTGATCCCGCATGCGCTCCTGTCCCGCCTGTGCCACGTTCTCGGTCATGTCGGCGACCCGCTCGATATCAATGATCAGATTCTTGAGCTGCAGGCATCGGCGGCGCTCGCTCTTGTTCAGATGACCACGCATAAGATCGCTGATAAACTGCTCGATGGCTGCACACAGTGGATCAACCTGACTCGCTTCGCATTCGAGCACCTGGTCGATGGCTTTCTCATCCGAATCGAGCAGCGCAGTTTGTCCCCACGTCAGCATCTGGGTTGCCAGATTCCCTGTGCGGATCACTTCGTTGGCGAGCTGCGTCAGTGCGATGGACGGGACTTTCAGCAAGTGGTGGTCGAGGGAGTGTGTCAAGCTTACAGCGCGTTCCTCTTTGCCCGCAATGAGTATCTTTGTAATGCGTACGATTGTGCCGATGAATGGGAACAGGATGATGCTTACCACCACATTGAAGATACTGTGTGCGTTCGCAACCTGGCGCGCCAGGCTATTAGAGGTTTGCTCCACCAGCGCCGCAAACGGGGGCACAATCGGCAAGAACAAGGCCACGCCAACGGTATTGATGATGATCTGGGCCAGTGATGCCCTGCGTGAGGCTCTGGACGAGCGTAGGGACGCGAAAAGGCCGGTGACGCAAGTGCCCACGTTGGCACCCAGAATCAAGGCAATTGCACCGCGCAGCGTGATGGCGTTGGCGGCGCCCAAGGCGATGACCAGGCCAGTCATCGCAGAACTGCTCTGGATCAGCGCTGTCAGAATCGCCCCGGCAACCACTCCAGGCGCAAGAGCACTGCCCATGGAGACTAGCCACGACTGGACCAGCGGGTGCTGGGTCAGTGGCCCGATGCCAGACTTCATTGTCTCCAATCCCAGGAAGATGATGCCGATTCCCAACAAAGCCTTGCCTATCGCCTGCCATTGCTTGTCTTCCCCGAACTCTTGGAGGACATAGCCCACGATGAGCACACCGAACAGGTAATTGCCAATGTCGAAAGCGACGAGCTGACCAGTCAGTGTTGTGCCGATCTCCTGCCCCATCATCACGCCAACCGCTTGTTCCAGGGTAAGCAGGTTGGCATTGATCAGACCTATCATCGTGACCATCAGTAAGCTGCTGCTCTGCAGCATAGCTGTCGCCGTAGCCCCAAACGCGGCTGCTTTGAGAGGACGGTTTGTCATGCGCTCGAGCAGACTCTGGATTCGCTTTCCCGCAATCTCCTCCATCCCCCCACTGAGCATGTCGATACCTAGCAGGAAGACAACCAAGCCTCCAAAGACTTGAATAAAGGTGACGATCGTCATCCGATGTGCACTCCTGGTCTTCTGGGTTGCGCGTCTGTACAGCGAGGCGCTTCTGCAATTGTGCAGAAGCGGGAGCACCTACGATCTCCTGTAGCGTCCCATGAGCGCTGCTTCAGCCAGCACGTGGCCCTGCATTGCTTTCACGACCTGCCCCTTGGTTGCCCCGGCACCCAGCGTAAGATCGATATCTACAGCGTACAGCTTGAACAGGTAGCGGTGTGCGGGACCACGCGGGGGACAGGGTCCGTCGTAGCCGATACGTCGAAAGTCATTGCGTCCCTGTCTGGCACCGCCCTCGACGCTCTCACCGCGAGGAACTCCCTCTGGCAAATGGCTTGTGTCGGAAGATAGACCATACACGACCCAGTGCACCCAGGTGCCGACCGGGGCATCCGGGTCGTCGCAGATCAGCACCAGGCCGGCCGTGCCTTGCGGTGGTGCTGTCCAAGAAAGTGGCGGGGACACGTTCTCAGCGTCGCAGGTGTGCTTTGTAGGAATCTGCCCGCCATCTGCAAATGCGCTGCTGGTCAGTTCCATATCCGCCTCCCGGGGCGTTTCTCAGATGGCTGCGCTGAGGTCGTGGTTGGAGATAGGGTTTGGCTACGGTTGTGTGTCTGCGCATGGGGCCGGCACGCGATGGGCAGGTCATTGACGCGCTTGCTGTGCATTCCGTCCCAGTCGCACTTGCATTATATCACAGTGGCTGTCGCCTTACAAGGCGCCAGGCGCACCGTCTCGGCAAAGTGTACTCCTTACCCTGTGGACTCTTCACCGCGGAGCTTCTACCCAGTACTTGTACTCGCCGCTGAGCGTGGGGTAGATGGATATGGCAGGGGTCTCGTAGGTATGGGCTCTGCAGATCGCTCGCACCACAGCTTCCACGAGGTCACGGCGGCAGATGGCCTCGGTTCTCCTCGCTTCTGAGCTCGTCGCCTGCCGGTTCCCCCCTGCCATGTGCTGCGTCGAGTGCCCGGTACTGACATACCGCCTGGCTGACGTAGGTCACGCGGTCGTAGCGGCCGTCGTCTACAGAGCCCGCGCCGGCATCGCACATGGCCCGACGCACCGCCTCGGTATCTTCCGCGGGCACGTAGACGACGATCATCACGTATTCGGTCACGTTCGCCCTCCCTGAGCTGGGA
>JBFEPU010000253.1:0-4239 GCA_041549915.1 Anaerolineae bacterium
AAGTCCTTGCACCAGATCAAAAAGTTCTGTGACGCAAACATTGAAGCAGGTGCTCCTGATGCCGGTCGTAGGTGGCTGGATTGACCACACAGATCAGCTTCTTGCCTCGCTCCAGTGCTTCTACAATGGTCCCCAGTCCCCCGTGCCCCACTACGATGTCGGCCTGATCATAGTAGTCATCGAGAGAAGGTGCAAAGCGGAAAGACTGAGCGTTCCGTGGTATGTACTCTCCGAGGCCAATCTGCATCACAATATCGGTGCCAAGGTGCGGCGCCAGCTCGTCGACTCGAGTGGTCAAAGCATCAAAATCGGTTGAGCCAACAGTCACAAAGATCATCTTACAGCAACCTGCCTGCATAGATGGCCTTGGGGCAGAGGGGCAGCAGCTCTGGCCACTGCACCAGAAACAGGTCAGCGAAGCGGTACAGAATCCTGCCGCTGCTGGACAAAGCGTAGACGCGAGAGCCGGTCTCAATGAAGATGACCTTGATGCCGAGCAGCTTGGCCAACATGGAAGCGGGCACGGCAGGGCCTGGGCCTGTACTGATGATCGCGCGCGGTCGTGCCCGTACCAGGGCCACCAAAGCCTGCGCAGCAGACAGCAGCGTGCGGATGATGACCATGGGCAAGGGCGTGTCCTTCCAGCGCGGACGAATCACGTGGTAGACCGCACCTGGCACGCGGATCTTCTGCACCGATAGTGGATCATCTACCGAAACCAGGTAGCTGTATTCAAAGCCTTGGCCCAGCAGATCCACAAGGCGGATCATCTCCTTGGTGTGACCGCCCGATCCCAATACAATCAACAGCTTCACCACAGATCCTCATAGATGCGCAGCAAGCTGTCCAGCGTGGTATCCAGCCCCAGGCGCTGAATGACACGCCGACCGTCGGTGCGCCTGCCTCTGCTCAGTGCCAACCGCAGCTTGTGTGCCATGTCCGCAGGGTCCCGTTGACAGATGTAGCATCCCTGCGTCTCGCCGATCACCTGCTTCACATCACCCACGCTCACCGATACGATGGGCAGGTTGCAGGCCATCGCCTCCTTGATGACCACCGGAGAACCCTCATAATCGGAGGCCAGTGCCAAGACATCACAGGCGTTCATGTATAGCGGAATGCGTTGGTGCGGCTGACCGGTCACGACAGCCAGCTCCACGTCTTCGTCCTCGCGGCGCAGTATCTCGACCGCTGCCTGGATGACGTCCAGGCGCTTTTCTGGACGCACAATGCCGACAAAGAGCACCAGCTTCTTCTGCGGCGGCAGCCCCAGTCGTTGCCTGGCTTGTCCTCTGGGAATCGGGACGAACAGATCCAGGTCAACGCCACAGGGCACGACGCGCGCGTTCGGGTGGCCCAGTTGAAGCTTGTGCGACTCCGACGTGACAGTCACCGCATCGGCGAGCGGCGCCAACGCTTTGCACAGCCACCCGACCCATCCCACCATCTCTGCGGCACCGTGAAAGCTCACCAGCAAGGGATAGCGGTGCTGCAACCGCGCAACGATACCAGAGAACACGTAGTGGGCGTGAATCAGATCATATCGGCGTTGACGCAGGCGCGTTCGAAAGCGGCGCGCGCCTTCTATGTAACTGGACTTGCGTCTCTTGCCGCCCACGACGAGGACATCAACGTCCAGACCGCGTCCTCGTAGCCCTACAACCTGTTCCTGCACGAACGTGCCAAAGTCGGGGTTCTGCTCGTCAGGGTACATGTTGGTGACAACAAGTACGCTCCGCTTTTTCAGTTCATCATATGACCGAGGAGACACTGGGTTGCTCGCAGGTTGATTCTGTTTTGTTCGGCGTTTGATTCCGTTCGAGTGCCGGTACATGCAAGTTCATGAGCAAGCTCAGCGGAGAGCCGAGCGAATGGCCGAGACGTCCAAGACGCACAAGTCTCCGCGGAATGCCGAAAGTCCGTCCACTTTTATCACTCCCACTGTCCCGGATTCTTCAAGAACAGCGTGTTGAGCCATGTGTGATACTCAGCAAAGTAGGTGCTCAGGACTTGATACACAATCTGATCAGCGATCTCTTCCTTGCTGCGACTGCCATCCAATCTCTGCAATCCATAGCGGTCCGCCATTCGGCTGTAGGCAGCGGACTGCGCTTCCAAAAAGCCCTTGGGCAGAGCATCTTTCGAACGCGATTGTGCCACCTCCGCTGGCAGGTCCAACCAGTAACCGAGCCGGGGCCCTGGGGTCAGTAGGCGCAGAGCCCTCGCTGCGAGCCGTCGATCCACTCTCTGCTCGCCGAAATAGGCCGCCCAGTCTGCAAGTGCGTCGTAGACGTAGCGATCGCAAATGACCACACGCCCGAGCAACAGGGGCAGGGTAACGCGGCGTGTGTACTGCAATAGTAGCTCGATGGCGGTCAGCCAGGACCACCCCGCGCGCAGCCAGGCGGAGCGAAATCTCTGCTGCCTGACTGCAACCCTTTCCGCCTGCTGCGATTGTGTCGGTTCCAGCATGTCCGTGTCTGTGTCCTGTCGCTTGCCCCACCTGGTGAAGAGGCCAATCCACGGTGCAGAGCCGCCACGGCTCCATACCGGGCTTGCGCGAAGGTGGCAGGTGTGGAAAGCGGACTGCAGCGCCTCAACCTGTGTCGTCTTGCCGCAACCATCCACTCCGCTGAACGCGACCAACATGGCAGGCTGGCTGTGTATGCGCAGTCTCAGCTTCGTGCCGTTGGCAGTGTGCACTGCCAGGTCCTTGAGCTTGCGCGCGGCGCTGCGCGTCGGGTCACTCACTAACTTGGCATAGAACAGGATCTTGCTAAAAGCAAATGGAATGCGCAGCGGTAACTGCTCGATGCCTCCGTGTCCCCCTGCTTGGCTGTCCGCCAGGACAGCAGGCGGTTGGGGCACTGCCAATCGTTCAAAGGATGGCGGCGCCAGCGCACCTGTGCCTAGATGACGTTCCAGGGCCGTCCGCGCCCAGCCGGGGAGAGTGCGCCACGCTCGCTCCAGGATTTCCAGCGGTACCGAGGTCTCATTGTACAACATACGTTCTTGATAAGCACACAACAGCACGGACACGTTGAGCCCGTCTGGCCAGCCACGCCACTTGGCTATGCGGTATACCTCGTCCCAGTCCACACCGCGGCGCCAGCAGTGTGCGAACTTGATCACGTCCAGCAAGGCCACACGTTTGTCTTCGTAGAGGTAGTGCGCCAACGTGGTGAGCAAGGCGTCCTCCGCGGCGGGCACAACGACCACAGGGTCATCATCGGACACGGCGCAGCGCTGCCACAAGGTCTCCTCATCCAGGAATGATACCATCCAGCCAACATGGGCATGAACGTGGATGGCAGAGACGGAGCGGCCGGCGTGGAACTTGCGGAACAGGTACTTTAGCGGTTCTTCGACGTTGCGCAGTTCCACATATCCAAGCTCGCGCAAGACGGACTTGACTGCGTCTACATCCTGTGGCTTGTAGAGCAGGTCCAGGTTATCGGATGTGTACGGAAACGACGGCTTCAGACCCACAGATTTGATCATCACATCGCGGATGCCCGCCGATGACAGAGTCTCCTGAACAAGTTGGTACTCTGTGCGCAGGCCTGCGAGCCGCCGTTGCTCTGCGGCACGAGCGGCCTCAAACAGCGGGTCGCCAAGCGGGTGATGGTGATCTTCGCTTCTGACCAATGACAACAAGGGAACCTTGTTCTTCTGCAGCACCTGCAGGATAGTCTCCGCGTCACAGGTAGACCACGGCAGGTTCTGCGGTGGAACTCGCAAGGGGTCCGCCAGATACGCAGCGATCCGTTCCTCGCCTGACAGATGGCGAGACCTTGCCTCGCCTGACAGATGGCCAGACCTAGCCCCGCCCGAGAGATGGCGGGACGCCGCCTGTGGTGAGAATGGGCGACGCATCAAGCCCCCCCGTTCTCCTGGAACAGCCCCAGCAAGAACCTAGCGAGAGCAGACCAGGTGCGGGATTCGACCAGCGCTCTGGTTGCACATGGCGTGGAGACTGCTCTCTCTGCCATGGCGCGAATAGCCGTGTCGCCATTCCAATAGAACAGGCCATCACCCTGGCGGAAATGGTCCGTCAATCCGCCAAAGGGCGTGCAGATGATCGGCAGGTTGCAGGCCATCGCCTCCAGTATGGAGAGGGGCAGCTCAATTGCTGCCGTATCGCCCTCAGCGAGGAACAGGTAAACATCCGACAGCCGATAGATGTCATCGATGTTGGCCACATAGGTGTCGATCACCGTCGCCCCGGAGCGGCGCAAC
>JBFEPU010000254.1:0-4187 GCA_041549915.1 Anaerolineae bacterium
GGCGTAGTGCGCCCATTCACCATCCGGCGATAGTCGGCTCAGTCCGCGGGCTTGGCATGCGCCCGCGGATTCGTTCTATTCACAGGAGTGCTTATTGCGCCGTGGGTCTTGCCACGGCGCTTTTCTTGCTGCCCCTTGCAAGAGCCACTGAACCGCTCTGATATGCCGCATGCCAAGGGCTGCTCAGCTCGGCAACGGATACATTATGTAGCTTCAACCACTGACAGCTGAAGGGACGTCAATGCAGAATCCATCGCGAAGTATCAAAGCGCTGATCTTTGATTTCGGCGGCGTCTTGGTACGTACTGAGTCTCACGAAGCTCGCCGACAGGTGGCTGAGCGGTTGGGGCTATCCCCTGAAGAGCTGTACGCCATCGTGTTCGAGAGCGAAGCTTCCATTCTGGCTGAATTGGGGCGCATGTCCTCGCGGGACCGCTGGCAGCGTGTTGCCGACCTGTTGGGGCTACACTCTGTAGAGGAGAGTGTCGCTGTCATGCGAGAGTTCTTCTCAGGCGACGTATTGGACACCGAACTGGTGAACTGTGTCCGCCGTATGCGTGGTCGCTACAGAATAGCTCTGCTGAGCAATTTCACCGACAGCCTGCCACGGCTGATCGAGAACGAGTACGGGCTTGGCGACTGCTTCGATGCGATCATCGTATCAGCTCTGGTCGGGATGAGAAAGCCTGATCCAGCCATCTACCGCCTGACACTAGAACGACTGCAGGTGGCACCACAGGAGGCTATCTTCATCGATGATATGGCTGAGAACGTGCAAGCGGCAGCTGCACTCGGCATACACGCTATCCAGTTCGAATCGCGTGAGGCTTTGTGTTCGGAACTGAGCACCCTGCTGGGCCACCAGTTCGATGGACGGGACTGCGAGAAATGACGGCGTGGAACATGCGCACCTACCGTAGCGGCGACGAAGAAGCCTGGCTGGAATTGATTCGTGCCTGCAGGGACTTCCGTCAGGAGTTTTTCAACCGCAGCCCTTCACTAGATGCACTGCGTGTCGTCATCGAGCATCCGCACATGGACCCCGAGCACAACCTGTTCTTCGGCGAGCCCTGGAACTGGATTGATGACGAGCGCATTGCTCGAACTGGCGAGAACCGCGGCGGTATCTGGTGCCTTTGCGTTCACCCGCGGCACAGAGGACGAGGCTTGGGCCGCGCGCTGCTCCTGGCAGGTGTGGACTGGCTGCTCTCACAGGAAATGAAATCGGCACACCTCGCCGTGGATGGCGCCAAAGATCGAGCAAAACATCTGTACGAGTCGGTGGGCTTTTTCACGCAGCATAGGAGCGTGTGGCACCGGACCAACCTGCGCGATCAATCGCCCGGGTGGGAATCGGTATAGAGGATGGCAAGGCACGATCAGGACGTCGCCGACACGTGCCAGCGGCTCCACGCTGCATGACAGCGCCAAGCTACGCATCCGATATTCATACGCCCGCATCCTGTTGTGCCTGGAGATAGCCACTCATGCTACAGGTGAGCAACATCAGCAAGTCCTACGGCGATGAAATCATACTGGACCATGTTTCGTTCACTGTTAACGCTGGCGAACGTCTTGGCCTGGTTGGTCCCAATGGTTGTGGCAAGACGACGCTGCTGGACATTATCGGCGCCAGGCTAACGCCCGATTCGGGGAGCGTGCGCTTCACCCAGCCCGACGTGCGCTTGGGCTACCTGGAGCAGGCACTAACCTACAAACCCTCGCAAACCGTCTGGCAGGTCATCGTCACCGCACACCGACCACTCGCACAGGCTCAGCAGCAAATGAGGGAGCTGGCTTCCCAGCTGGCGGCTGCATCGGACGAAGAACAATCACGCCTGCTCAGCCGATACGCAGACGCCCAGGAGCAGTTCGAGGCCCTCGGCGGATATCAGCTTGCACACCGCGCGCAGGCTGCAATGGAGGGACTGGGCCTCCACGACGTCCATCTGGACATGCGGGTGGCTACCCTCAGCGGCGGTCAGAAAACGCGCTTGGGGTTGGCCTGTCTGCTGCTGAGCGAGCCGACGCTGCTGATGCTGGACGAGCCCACCAACCACCTCGACCTCAACGGCTTGGAATGGCTGGAGGCCTTTCTGCAGCGCTTCCAGGGGGCGATCATCATCGTTTCCCATGACCGCGTTCTGCTCGACCGCACGGTGCAAGGGATCCTCCACATCGACGCCGTCACGCACAAGTTGCGAGCTTTCCCCGGCAACTACAGCCACTACGCGGCAACCCTCGAACAAGAGCAGGAGCAGCAGGGGCAGGCCTACCGCGAGCAGCAGGACTATATCGCCCAGGTGCGCGGTGAACTGCGAAAAGTCAAGGGCCACGCCAAACGCATTGAACAGCAAACCACACACTATCACTATCGCAAGCGGGCAAAGAAGGTGGCACGGGCAGCCACTGTCCGTGAGAGGCGCCTGCAGCGCCTGTTGAACTCAGAAGAGAGGGTGGAGAAGCCGCCACTGGCGTGGAAGATGAAGCTCGACTTTGTCCAGACCCCAAGGAGTGGCAAGAGGGTGCTGACACTCAAGGGCCTCGGGCACCGCTTCGATGGCCGCTGGCTCTTCCGCGATGTCAGCCTGCCACTGCAGCGTGGCGAACGCATCGCACTGCTGGGAGCCAACGGAAGCGGCAAGACTACGCTGCTGAGAATCATCTCCGGGGAGTTCGTGCCATCTGAGGGTAGGGTGCAACTGGGAACCAACGTACACCTGGGCCACTATTCCCAGGAACAAGAGGGGTTGAACGACGCTACTTCGGCATATGATGAGATCCGTGCGGTAGCCCCTCTCTCGGAGACCCAGGCACGCAGCTTCTTACACTACTTCCTGTTCGCTGGGGACGACGTGTTCGTGCCAGTGGCAAGCCTCAGCTACGGAGAGCGAGCCCGCCTTGCGCTGGCCAAACTGGTGCTGGGCGGATGCAACCTGTTGCTGCTGGACGAGCCTATCAACCACCTGGACATCCCCTCACGGGACAGCTTCGAACGCGCCCTCAGCACCTTTGAAGGAACGGTGCTGATCATCGTACATGATCGGTACTTTATCTCCCGCTATGCCAGCGCCATCTGGGCTATCGCGGGTGGCACGATCAAGCGCTATGTCGACCTGGAGGACATGTCCAAAGTGATCACGACGTAGACAGACTCAGAGAAACACCAGGCACCATCGGCCTCGAGCGTCCTTGTGATCCGTGACGCCGGCTACTCTGCGTTCAGAATCCACTCTGCGTAGAAACCATCCAATTCCTGACCGGAGACGGTTTCCGCTGCTCGCAGCAGGTCATCTGGCACAGCCAGTTTGTACTTGCGATCTTCGAAGTAGTCCTGGAGGATATCCAGGAGGGTGGCATCGCCCAGCTTCTCCCGCAGCTCGTAGAAGAACACAGCCCCTTTGCCGTAGACAATGGGGCCATAGTCCTGAGGAGCGAAAGCTGCCACTGGCTGGAAGACCACACCATCACGTCCATCTTCTTTGGCCTGCCGATAGCTGCGCGCCACAAAGTTCTGAAATGCCAACTCCGCGCGTGCCTGGCCGTAGGTGTGCTCATAGTAGTAGATCGTGGAGAAGTTACTCAAGCTCTCGTCCAACCACGGCACATTGACCTGGTCATTGCCCACCATACTGTACCACCATTGGTGCGCTACTTCGTGGGCAATGAGGAACTCGGTCAGCTCACCGCTGTGCTCGTAGTGCTGTTCGGCCAGCACGACCAGGCCTGGATACTCCACACCGCTCTGGATAGGCGCTTCGACCACGTCCAACTCGGCAAAGGGATAGAGCCCAAAGCTCTGCTGGTAGGCCCGGAGACTGTCACGAGCGTAGCCAAGCACCTGTTCGCCAGCTTGATCGTGCTCGGGTAGATAGTACGAGTTGAGCCGTATGTGCCCCACGGCGGTGGAAGACTTGACAAAACGGTCGCTGGCCACGATCATAAAGTCGCGCATGGGCCCGCTGATGCAAGTCCAAGTCGTGGTCTCCCCTATGGTGTCGCGCCTGTCCACAGTTGAACCAGAGGTGACCACCACCATATCCTGAGGTACGGTGAGCTCTACCGTGAAGAAACTTGTCTCTGCAAAGACTGGATCGCCATAGTCCGGAGCCAGGGACAGATTCCATCCGTCGTCCTCATAGACCGCCACCATGGCAAAAAAGTTCGAGAGTAACAGGATATCACCC
>JBFEPU010000255.1:0-4173 GCA_041549915.1 Anaerolineae bacterium
CCGAACTGAAACCGCGGCCTGATCCTTTGCGCTGCTGTCTCCATTTACAGTCCCTCCTGCCGCCTTCTCAGGACGGCGTCAACCACGATGGCAAGGATCATCACCGTGCCAATGACAAGCGCCTGCAAGGCCATCGTTACACCGATCACGTTCATGCCATTGCGCAATACGGCAATGAGCGCAACACCGAGCACGGTGCCGGTGATACCGCCCTGGCCCATCTCGAATGACGTCCCACCCAGAATGGTGGCGGCGATGGCGTCGAACTCCCAGCCCAGGCCCACGACGGGCTCGGCAGCTTGCAGACGAGCTGCCATGAGCACGCCGGCCACGCCGGCTAGACCTCCCACCATGAAGTAGGTAAGGAACTTCCACAGCACGGTGTTCACACCGGAAAGCGCCGAGCCAGCCTCGTTGCCGCCGAGGGCGAAGATGTAGTGACCGAATGATGTGTGGTACAGAATCACATACACGACGATGTAAGCCAGGATAGCTACCACCATGGGCATGGGCAGCAAACCTGCCAGCCGGCCACTGCCGATGAAAACGAACGCGGGCGCGTCAGCGTAGATGGCGCTTGCATTGGTCAGCACCACGGCCGCGCCACCCGCCAAACCCTGCATACCCAGGGTGGCGATGAACGGAGGGAGCTGCCATCTGGAGATCACAAAACCATTCACAGCGCCACAGAGGAAGCCAGTGGCCACACCGATCAACATAGCCGCGACAGCTGGTACGTTCCTCACCTGCACAAGCACGGCGACCACGCCGCTCAGAGTGAGTACCGATCCCAGCGACAGATCAGTTCCCTCGGTCAGAATTGCGCAGGTGGCTCCCAGTCCCAGGATCATCAAGACGGAACCCTGCACGGCGACGTTCAGGAGGTTGGGCACGGTGAAAAAGATGCCATTGCTGGTCAGGGAGAAAAAGACGATCATGGCCAACAGGACCCAAAGAACCGGCGGGAGCTGCGAGGCCCAGGATCTCCCGTTCACGGCTCTACCGAACGACCGCATTCTCCACCTCCTCAATAGGGCGCCCCATGGCACAGGCCACAACCGCTTCAGCCCTGGCCTGTTCTTGCGCGAACTCGCCGGCGATACGCCCCTCGTGCATTACATAGATGCGATCGCTCATGCCCATGATCTCCGGCAGGTCCGAGGACACCATCAGCACCGCTGCTCCCTCGGCCACAAGCTGATCCATGAGTTCATGGATCTCGGCCTTGGCACCCACGTCGATCCCACGCGTCGGCTCATCGAAGATGAACACTTTGGACTCGGTGGCCAGCCACTTGGCCATTACCACTTTCTGCTGCGTGCCACCGCTCAGGAAGTGGACTAGACGCTGCTGGGAGGGCGTGGCAATGCGCAGGTCTTTGATGAACTTGTCCACCACGTCTCGCTCCTTGACGCGGTCGACGATCGAGCGTGGGAACAACTGGCGCAGACTGGCCATTACCACGTTCTCATGCACAGGGAGCTTGAGGGCCAGCCCCTCCCCTTTACGGTCCTCCGGCAGAAGCCCCACGCCCATTTCCACCAGCTTGGAGGGAGGCGACCCAGTCATTCGTTTGCGGAAGAGAAAGACGTCCCCCGAGTCTATCGGATCCACACCAAATATGGTGCGAACAAGCTCTGTGCGACCCGAGCCAACCAGGCCTGCCAAGCCGACGATTTCCCCGGTACGCACCACGAGGCTCACGTCCTTCAAGCCGCTTCGCCTGCTGGTGATGCCCTCAACTCGCAGCGCCTCGTCGCCTGGACACTGATACGTTCGCGGGAACATGTTGCTGATCTCCCTGCCGACCATCATGTGCACCAGGTCATCGACGCACACTTCGTCAACGTTGCGCGTTCCGACAACCAGGCCATCGCGCAGGACAGTGACACGGTCGCCCACCTGATGGACCTCGTTCAGACGGTGTGAGATGTAGACAATACCGATACCGCGATCCTTCAGTTCCTGGATCGTGGCAAAGAGCTGTTCGATCTCCCTGCGGGTCAAGGTTGCGGTTGGCTCATCCATGATCAACACCTGCGACTCAATGGACAGAGCTTTGGCTACCTCAACCATCTGCTGCTGGGCGACACCTAGGTCGACAACTGTGCTATCTGGGTCAACTTGCATGTGCAACGAGTCCAACACCTTCTGGCTCTCCTCACGCATGGTTTCGTGGTCAACTAGGAAGCGAGCTAGGCCGCTGCGCTTTGGGTAGCGTCCCAAGAAAATGTTCTGCGCCACGTTCAGATAGGGTACCAGGTTGAACTCCTGGTAGATGATGCTGATGCCCAGATTCTGAGCGTGAGCTGGGTTTCTCACACGCACCAATTCGCCCTTGATTTCAATCTCACCAGAGTCAGGTTGGTAGGCGCCAGCAAGGACCTTCATCAAGGTCGACTTGCCCGCTCCGTTCTCACCCAGCAACACATGCACTTCGCCGGGATAGAGGTCAAAGTCGACCTCGTCGAGGGCCTTTACGCCCGGGAACGTCTTGGTGATTCTCTTCAGCCTGACGATTGGCTCTTTGGTCATCGATTCTTCCTCCTGGTCGCCTGTCACCAGTGCTAGGCCCAGGGCTCGATCACCACTTTGATCGCACCCTCCCTGCGCTTGATGTACAAATCCATCGCTTCAAGGATGTCTTCCAGGGGGAAATGGTGTGTGATGATGCCCTCTGCGGACAGTTTGCCAATCTCGAACAGCTCCATCACCCGCCCACAGCTGGCGCGCCCTTCACCGCGTACGCCAGCGGCGGTCATGTCCTCCAGCACGAACCTCTTGATGTTCATGAGTGCCGGCTCGACAGGATCGCCGATGAAGGAGATGCGCGCGCCGCGGGTGCCGATTTCGATACACTGCGCCGCGGCAACCGGATCGCCCGATGCCTCGATGGCCAGATCGACCCCGAGGCCGCCCGTCTCACGCCTGATGATGGGCACCGGATCGTCCTTGGTCACATTGATCACCAGGTCAGCACCGTGCATCTTGCCTACCTCCAGGCGCTCGGGCCTGGTGCCAGTCAGGAACACCTTTGAAGCGCCCAGTGCGCGCACGATCTGTACGCACATAATGCCCATAGGGCCCGGGCCGAGGACGGCAACCGTTTCGCCGGGCATGAAGCCGCCAACGTTCTCGATGGCGTACATGGCGCAGCCACCAGTCGTGACCAGCGTCGCGTCGCTGAAGGTGATGTTATCGGGCATTCTGTACAACGTGTTGATATGGTTGACCACGAACTGCGCATAGCCGCCGTTGGTGCTAAAGCCGTAGTGGCGGTGGCCGGTCTCTGGTTTGCCGTAGTTGAGACAAATGGTGTAGCGCCCGCGCATGCAGTTCACGCACTTGCCACAGCCTTTGTGCGCTTCCACCGCCACACGGTCGCCAATCTCCCACTTGCCGACCTTCGGCCCTAGAGCCACAATCTCACCGCTGTACTCGTGGCCGGGGATGAACTCCCCATAGCGCAAAGGATAGGGCCAGCCCTCGCCGACAACCTTGGGATCCGTCCCGCAGATGGCGCAGGCATGAACTCTCAGCAGAACCTCTTCTGGCCCCGGTTCTGGTACTGGGACCTCTTCAATTTGCAGGTCGTGAGGACCGTGCAGGACGGCTGCTTTCATCTTCGTCGGAATCTCCACGCGGCAGTTCCTTCCTTTCACAGTGATGTTATGGATTGCAGTAGGGCACGAGGCCTGCATGGGATGGGCGGGTGGACGCGTTCTATGTGGCGAGAATACCTTCCTTGGCCAGGGACTCGGCCAGCTTGACGGCAGCCTGGGCGTTGTTCTCGTGGTGCGCACGAGCCAGTCGCTCCGCTTGGTCGGCATCGCCCGCAATGACAGCCTCTGCCAATGCCCGGTGCTCCGCCAGAATCCCGTCAGGCCGTCCTGGCCAGGTCGACAGGGGCCCGCGATAACGGGCGGTTTGCACGTAGAGACTAATGATGTACTTGTAGAGCAGGGGAGAGTTGGCAGCTTTGTAGATGATGTCATGAAAGGGGCGGTTGACTTTCAGCATCTTCTCGGGGTGACCTTGCTGCAGCGCGCTCTCCATCTCGCCGATGTACTTGCGCAAGGCGCGAGCGTTGGTCTCAGTGAGGTTGGCGGCGGCAAGCCGGGCAGCCAGGCCTTCGAGGACGGCACGGATATGGTATAATTCGATGATCTCTTC
>JBFEPU010000256.1:0-4155 GCA_041549915.1 Anaerolineae bacterium
CGTCGAAGCGCTGCCGCCGGTACGCTCAGGTACACGATGGCAGCATCGAACCGAATCGAATCTCCATTTGGTCTGCGTTTCCCCTGTGTCCCAGAGCTTAACGGGCAGGTTGATCTGCAGCTCACCAGCCTTGCGGCGCTCCCCCGCGGAGGCCGTGAAACGAGCAGACGCTTTTCCTGTGGTCGTGGAGGCTATCGCAGGATACGCTTGACCCTTCGGCTGACCTCAAGGGGAGTAGCCAGCGGAACCTCCGCTGCAGCTTCTTCTTCACCCAGTTCGTCATCCGGAGCTGCCAACCCCAGTCGCCTGCGTCCGCGGGGCTCGGCTGCGGCTGCCGCCCTCTTTTCCTCCAACTCCACCAGAGTCCTCAGCTTCTCGAGTTCTGCGTGCACACCTCTACTGTAGGCAGTGCCGCTCCACAGGGCGCGGACCTCGTTCACGGCGTCCCTGGTGTTCTGGAGGATTCCGATCAACGAATGAACCGGTGCGGAGCCAGTACCGATGATCAGTCCAGTGACGAGCATATCTATCCAGGGCCAAGCCATCTCGATCCCCAGAAGCTGGAACATCCGCAGCTGGGTGGTGAAAGCGAGAAAGAGACCCAGCACGATGGCGCCCAGCAGCGAA
The DNA here is from genome assembly GCA_041549915.1 of Anaerolineae bacterium. Classification (GTDB taxonomy): domain Bacteria; phylum Chloroflexota; class Anaerolineae; order UBA2200; family UBA2200; genus JBFEPU01. The sequence goes on from JBFEPU010000256.1 coordinate 628, forward strand.
ATGGTTCGTTTCCAACTCCGGTAGGACGGCGATGCGAGGTGCTCGTAGAGGCGATCCTTGGCCTGAGCGAGCTTCTCCTCGGCCTCCTCAAGGGTCCGTAGATCACCACTGCTTTTCAGGACATCTACTTGCAGCCGCTCCACCTCCTTCCTGGCCCAAGTGAGGTAGTCCGAAGCCTGCTCCGGCAATCTGCTCACGCTGAGAATCATGCTCTCATAGGCGTCAAAGCCCATCTCTACCAGGCGCTCGACGGCCGCCGCGGCCGCCACCAGCGGCGCCAGCAGCAGCGCCATGTCAGCGGTGGCGATGTCTTCGTTGCCTTGTGCGTAGGCGACGGCAGAGACCAGGAACCAGAGTGTCAGGCACAGGACTGTGACGAGGATAAGCCGTTTCATCGTACCCTCCTCTCTTGATGCTAAGCTGAAGTGGCCACGGTATCGGATCGTGCCACCTTAGTGGTGCAGGTCCCCTACAGCCACTTCCCATTGCCTTGCCACGACCAGGTGCGACACCTTGAGCCACTCAGCGCTTCTGGATCCGAAGGGCCAAGAACGTCTTCCCAAGACAAGACCGATCACTGACTGGCCAACTGGGGGCCAAGCAAGATGATCGGCCGCGGCAGGTTCTTGTCGTCCTCCGTACCCAACTGTCACTGAGTTGCGGGCTACGATGCCTTCGTACCTGCCATAATGTGCCGCCGCTCACATACTACTCCAGACGCGGAGGATTGGCAAATGTGCGAGCCTTGCGCGGTACCCCTGCGCTCACGGAGCTGCGCAGGCAGGCGGAGCCGGTGGCGCGAAGCAGCGTCCGGCCGCCGCGCATTTGAAGAACAAGGGCAAGACGTGCTATCATTGCGCCACTGACTGGCAAGTTCGCCGGCAGGTTGCTGTATTCATTCAGCGGTACGCGTTGCTTTGGAGCAGCGCGCCCGGTGCACGGGGAGTTGGCCCATGATCCGTCGTTGCGAGGACCACGACTTGGAAACGATGTATGCAGTGATCAACGATGCCGCCCAGGCCTACCGAGGGGTCATCCCAGCTGACCGCTGGAAGGAGCCCTACATGCCCAGGGAAGAGCTGCGCCACGAAATCGCTAGCGGTGTAGTGTTCTGGGGCTATGAAGCTGATGGAGAGCTCGTCGGCGTGATGGGCACCCAAGACGTCAAGGACGTGACGCTGATCCGACACGCATACGTTCGCTCTGACCACCAGCGGCAGGGCGTCGGCACAGAACTGCTACACCATCTGATAGCCCTGAGCAGCCGCCCAACGCTCGTCGGGACCTGGGCGGGCGCTGTTTGGGCCATCCGCTTCTACGAGAGACATGGGTTTCGTCTGGTCTCGCGAGAAGAGAAAGAGCGATTGCTGCGCACGTACTGGTCGATCCCGGAGCGGCAGGTGGAGACCTCGGTCGTTCTGGCGGATGAGCGCTGGTTCGCTTCCCGCGACTGACACGTACGGCGGAGCCGGAGCCACGACCACGCAGACATGAATCTCGTGGGATCATGACACGCGAGGACGCGCGCGCCCTGAGCCCCGGACATGCGGACCCGTCGGAGGCAGAACTCCTATGCCCTCGGATGGGCAACTCGGCAAGCGGCTGGCCGTAAATACATGGCCGTCTCCCTTGCGGAACTTCCCCTGACGCCCCTCTGACCGGCTCTTGCCCCCCTGAGTGTCTGGGCATCCCCGCTCACAGCTGCCACGCACGCAACTGCCGTCGCCTGATCACGCGCATTTGACAAGCAACGCATTCTGTGCTATACTTGGCATGAACTATATCGAGTTCAATATTATTGAACCAGATAGGGTATGTCAATGAGATCACACAGACAGAGGGATTGGCGCGAGTTCTGGTGCTGCGGCACCGAAGAACAGGGCGCCTACGAGCCCGAAGAATGCACACGGATGTGGCACGAACACATTCGGGAAGCTTTCGGCCGCAGGCCCAGGGATCACTGGTTCTTCGGAGGGCGACGGTTCCTGGCGTGGTTGGCCGCTGGCGGGCCCAGCTATATGAACCCTTTTGTCGGTCTGGTGCTGAGCAAGGGGGGCGGACTGTTGCCACTCTATGTGCTGCACCTGCTCTGGCGAAAGCCTCGCTTCGGCAATGACATCATGCGCGAGTTGGAACAACGCAGCAACGGGACCTGGGCCAGCAACCCCGGGGCGATCTACCCTCTCCTGCGCCTGCTTGAGAGGAACGGCCTCTTGCGCGGCGAGTGGGAAGACGCAGACAGGAGAACGCGTCGGATTTACCACCTGACCGAGCAGGGTCGCCAGGAGTACCTTCAGCTCAGGGGGATGATGAAGCCAGGACTTGAGGAGGCTCTCGGCGTGTTGCGAGAGCTGTACGATGAACTCTACGAGAAGGCGTAGGCAGCGATCGGCAGCCGCCAGAGAAAGCACTGGGAGTCGGCCAGCAAGGACAACGGGCCGATCTAGGGTCGGCCCGTTGGAAGGCAGCCTGCGAAGCTTGCCCCATGCACCTAGGTGAGGAGATGCAGGAGCAGGCCACGGCGAACCGTCAGGTTCCCCGTCCAGGACAGATAGGTCTCCTGACTCGGCGTCTGCCTTCGTGCGCATTGTAGCACATCTGAGAGCAGATGCCAAGGAGACCGCACCGAAAGGAGGTGAGAAGGGATGGAAGAGGTGATCAGTGAGTGGCGAGTCATCGAGACGGACGACGGCTTCCGCATCGAGATCAAGGGCGACAAGGAAGCCATGCGCAACTGGACCAAGCATTTCAAGTCGTGCGGGCCCAGATTCTGGCGCCACCACCGGATGCCTTTCGGCCCATGGGGCGGTCGTTTCTGGGGTCACGGCTTTGGATACTGCCGACCCTGGGGTGACGAAGAGTCCGACGAGCCAAAGGAGGCGTAGCTTGCTCCGCCCTGGCCGCCCTCACCTACTGCTTGGTCCATAAGTTGCTGGACCTCTCTGGCTGATTTGCGGCATGCGCAGAGCTGCTTCAGTCTAGCCACCAATGCAGCACTCCGTAGGTCAGGTAGACGCAGGCAGTTTGTGGCCTCTGAAGGCCTTCCGCAACGCTCCTGGTCCATGGCGACTGGCCACGGACCAGGAGCGTGTTGGTGCCAATCCGAAGACAGCGGGCCGGGCTCCCACGCCCGGCAATCCGGCGGCCTGGGAGCCGCCTCAGCTGAGTCTTCCGGTAGGTGCCTAGTCAGTAACACAGACCGTCCCCCGGTTCCCAGTGCGCCCCGGCGGTCGCATCCCGGCAGTGCCAGCCATCACAATGTCCAGTTGAACGCGCGCTACGGTCTCCCAGCCCCACGCGGCTGATTCAGTCCGCCAAGCGCGCCGTTGAATGATAGCTCACGGTCACGTTCATGCTCGCAGGCGCGAGAGACCGGACGCACGGCGCGCTAAGGATCCGGCTTGCCCCGACTGACACGGGCCCACGAACCTGTATCCTGACCACTGCGTTGGCATCCAACGCTCGCAGCTGGGTGCGGAGATGTGTGATCAGTGCCTGACTGCTCAGTCCGCTGGGCTCGACAGTGAC